>NZ_JAQRMS010000077.1 GCF_028599055.1 Candidatus Thioglobus sp. | reverse complement strand
TATGGTAACTGACGGCTTAACCTCTGCACCAGGCTCGGTTACTCAAGTGCGCGATTGCGCTGCCCAGCTAACCCAATTTGCCAAACAAACCAACACTATCTTGCTGATGATTGGTCATGTTACCAAAGGTGGCGCTTTAGCAGGCCCAAGAATACTTGAGCATATGGTAGATGCAGTGTTGTATTTTGAAGGTGATGCCGGTGGGCGCTACCGCATTATTCGTGCGGTTAAAAATCGCTTTGGTGCTGTTAATGAGATCAGTGTATTTGCCATGGGCGAAACTGGATTACAACAAGTGGAAAACCCATCAGCAATTTTCTTATCAAATCAAGCTAAGCCGTCGCCAGGTTCAATGGTAATGGTTACGCGTGAAGCAACAAGACCACTGATGATTGAAGTGCAAGCTTTGGTTGATCAGGCAGGTGGTAACCCTAAAAGAATTAGTGTTGGTTTGGAGCAAAATCGTCTAGCCTTACAACTGGCGATCTTGCACAAACATGGTGGCGTAGCTACGCATGATCAAGATGTATTTGTGAATGTGGTGGGCGGCATTAAGGTGAGTGAAACTGCCTCTGATCTAGTGGTGATGTTGGCAATTATGTCAAGCTTGAGAGATAAAGTTATTCCTAATGATTGGATTGCATTTGGTGAAGTGGGACTAACTGGCGAGGTGCGCCCGGTCTATAATGCAATTGAGCGTTTACATGAAGCTCAAAAACACGGCTTTAAGGTGGCAATCATACCAAAGGGTAATTTGCCAAAAAAATCCCTTAAGGGGCTGAAAATCGTTCCAGTGGAGTATTTGTATCAAGCCTTGCAGTATATGAGCGAGCACACTTAATTCATTTGTGTAGCTTAATGAGTGTTATAATTTTTTATAAATTAAACAAGGAGAAATCATGAATAAGTTTTTAATCGGTGCGTTAGTAGCTATTACTTCGGTATCCAGCCAGGCAAATTTTGAATCAGCATGGGAGCAAAGTGTTGGCTGGACTATTGAAAGTACGAAAGTTATTGATAGTTTTGAGCATGAAGATGGTAGAGTCGAGTCAGCTTTTCAGGGTTGTGTAGTAGGCAGAGAGATTAATTTTCGTGATGATACTTATGTAACTTGCAATACTAATGGATATCAGTATGCCTATGCGCCAACTGCCATATTACTTAGTAAGCAAGTTTCTTATGGAGAAAATCCTTCTAAGATCTGGAGAATGATTGTTAATAACGAGATGTACGGAATACAGTAGACTTTAATAAAATTCAGTCAAAACCATTAAAAACCTAAGAGTGAAGCTCTTAGGTTTTTTTGTTTATATTAAAGATCAATACCTTTTTGCGCTTTGATGTTTTCTCTAAAAGCATGCTTAATATCTTTAACTTCACTGACGGTATTAGCAATTTCTATCAAGCCGTCTGTAGCAGCTCGACCAGTAATCACCACGTGTTGATTACTGGGGCGATTGTTAAGCGCATCAAGAATTATTTGCTCATCTAGGTACTTATAACTAATCATATAAGTTAGCTCGTCCAGTACAACTAAATCGATTGATTCGTCTTTTAAGTAGCTTTGTGCTTTTTGCCAAGTTTCAACTGCCATAGCAGTGTCATAAGCTTTATCTTGAGTGTCCCAAGTAAAACCTGTTTTCATAAAGGCGGTTTGCACATTAGTCTGCTTGGCAAGAAAAGCATCTTCGCCCGTATCTTGCACGCCTTTTAAAAACTTAGCGATACCGATTTTCATACCGTAGCCAAGTGCACGACAAATCATACCTAAAGCTGAAGATGATTTACCTTTGCCGTTGCCAGTGAGTAATACAATAATACCCTTGTTAATATTAGCCTCTTCAATGCGAGAATCAATATGCGCTTTTTTGCGCTGCATTCTAGCTTTATATTGATCAGTAGACATGAATTGCCTTAGTTTTTCTGTGCTGAAAAATACGGGATAAATGAGTAACGATGGTTAAGGGTAAAGGTAATTGATATAGCTACCATCCAGTAAAGCACTAATGGAATTTCAACCATTGACCATTGTTGTGCATAAGCCGGGAAGTTAGACCAACCTGTTTTTGCATAAGTAGCGGTAAAGAAGTAATAACTTGAGGTTGCAATAAACCATTGAGTACTTGCTGCCACGATGACAATCAATGCATTTTTTATAATATTAGTGTCAATATTTAAACTGCTGATGTATTTGCTCACCCAGAAAATTCCGTAGTAAGTAAACGGCAATATACTATAAGCCGGGGTGATGCAGTTAGCACTAACGCCTTCATGTACAATTGCATAGTTATCAATCGCAACAGCACTAACGATAATCACAAAAGCCACCAAAAATTGTCGCAAGTAAACGCCAGCAATAAATAGAGCGGGAATAGTAAAATCAGGCAAATGCACAATGCTTGAAAGCCAGTTGGCGTGACCACGTGTGGCAATCATTAAAAGCACCATAATAAATACAGCAAATATGGTTTTAGTCTTGTTGATTTGATCTGTCATTTGAAATCCTATTTATTCAAAGGTAATGGTTTTATTATAGTCAATGTTATTGCCAATCGGTAAAGACAAAGCCGTCACGTTCAACGGTTTCACCTTGGGTGATATCAATAGGCCCCTTAAAGTCTGGTGAGTCATACACAAAGGTATGGAATTCCCCATTCTCACCACAAGGATCAACAGTATCCGGCAATGACTCTAATAAGTTTTGATTAAATGCATGTCCAGCAAAATTAACAGATATTTGTTTAGGATCGATACAAGTAATATTAGCCTTAATACCAATATCAATAATCATTTTAGATAACTCAGTCGTATTAATTCCCCAGCAAGGAAATATTGGCTCAATACCAGTGTCTTGCATTTGTGCAATTCGATAGTCACGAATATCTTCTAAATATAAATCTCCAAAAGCTACACTTTGAATATCATCCGCCTGAATCTTTGCGATGAACTTAGTCATGATTCTTTCATAATCAGAATTCGAACAAGGATATGGTATTTCGATAATATGTATCGGCAGTCCAATTTGCCTGGCTTGTTCTTTTAACAATCGCAGCCGTACCGCATGCATAGCAACTCGTTCAAATTCCTGGTTAACCGTGGTAAAAAGACCTAAGAGATTAATACTTGGGTCTTTAAGGAGTAGGCGTAAGGCATAAGCACTATCCTTGCCACTACTCCACGAGAGTAGAGTGCGTTTAGAATTTATAATCTAATCCTAGATTGACTACTCTACCAGGTTGATTATATTTATTTGCAACTGAATAATCTTTGTTGGTTGCATTCTTGATGCTAAGTGATACTTTGGCACTATCATTAATATCGTAATTAGTTGATAAATTAATCAACATGTAACCATCTAATTTAATGTCACCATTATCCAAGCTAGAAGATTTTTTAATAATCTGGACTTTTGGATTAAATTTGCCATATTGCTTTCCAATTGTCAGGTGTGTTGTATTTTGAGGCCTTCTTATACTTTGTAACACTCTGTCATTCTCTCTACTTTTGTTATAGTTATAGCCAAAATCGATATCATAATTAGCAATATTGGTATTTAGAGATGCTTCAATACCTTTCGTCCTTAGTCTACCTATATTTTCGTACAC
The DNA here is from genome assembly GCF_028599055.1 of Candidatus Thioglobus sp. Lineage (GTDB taxonomy): Bacteria > Pseudomonadota > Gammaproteobacteria > PS1 > Pseudothioglobaceae > Thioglobus_A. The sequence goes on along the minus strand of NZ_JAQRMS010000077.1, from coordinate 1,693 downwards.
CCAGCCTGTTGTACCATCACTTCGAAATGCATTCGTGCTTGTGTTATTGTAGATTGTGATGCTAGACATTCCCCAAGTATGTTGCTTCTCTATGCCTAATTCAATATTCTTTGATATCTCTGGTTTAAGATTAGGGTTGCCTGCTAACTGCCCCAAAGTTGGAGCACTAAAAGACGTTCCGTAAGCGCCTGTTAGTTTAAGGCTGTTTTCAAGGTGTTTAGAAGCACCTAAATTGTAAATTGTTTTATTGCCAGCTTTACTATGTTTGATATAACGAGCGCCTGTGCTAATATCAACATTATTAATATTTTGTTGCCAATTTACAAACAAATCTTTGCTAGTGAGTTTTTCACTGGTTACAGTGTTTTTATCTTCAGATTGGGATAAACCGATATTTAATAGAGCGTTGTTAATGTTAATATCATTGAGAGCAATTATAGTGGTATTTTGATAATTATCTCCATCGCCTCCCCAAGAAAATCCACCGTCTTTATATGCCTTTCTCACCGCATCTATTTGTGTAAATTGAAATCTTGCTTTCCAAATATCACTAATTTTATTATTAGCGTTGATTGATATTTTAGATGAGTCTCTAGTAAGGTATTGGTCGTTTGAACCGCCGAACTGATCGTCATACTCAATTCTATTGCCAGTCTTTAAGTAGCTAGCACTAAATCTTTCATTGCCAAATTTGATTTGTGTGGAATTGCTACTGATTGCATCTTTTTCGTTGGTAGTATCATCTGAACGGGCATTAATACCGTCTGTTGAATATTTATTATGGGTAAACCTAACAAAACCATCTTTACCACCATTGCTTGCAGTTAGTGTATAAATTTTGGTATTGTTTGTGCCAAATTTAGTGCCAACTGTTGCATGTTCCTCCTCTGAACCTTGTTTGGTAGTAATGGCAATCACACCTGTAACTGCAGATGAACCGTATAAAACAGAGCCCGAACCTTTAACAATTTCTATTTTTTCAATATCGTTAATTGGAACATTTGTCAGTCCATATTCAACTGCACCATTTGTAGAATTTGGTGGATTTATTTTGACTCCATCAACTACAACTAAAGTATGGTTTGAAGGTCCACCACGCATAAAAATAGCTGGCACATTTCCCGTCCACATTTCAACACTTGGAACAGATTCTAAAAATTCAATGAAAGAGTTAGCGCCAGTTGCTTTAATATCTTCAGCATCAAAATTCAGTGTTGATGCGATTGAGCCAATCACTGGAGCATCTGTTCGATATTCAGTATTTAAGTAAATTGGAATAGGGCCTAATACTGCATTGGTTGCTGTAGTGAAAGTTAGTGCTGAAACTGCAGCCGCTAAAGATAGCTGTTTGATATTCATGATGATCATCCTTCGTGAAGTTAATAAGTAGATTATGTATCGGACTGATTTCTTTTAAGAAAAATACCGTTGCGAGGACAGCGTGGGATTTGCACCCACTTCCATAATCAATTGGTGCATATTATAATGTTTTGTTAATATTAGTCACTATAATAATATTAATACTTGTTATGAATACTACTCATGATTGAAATCTCACATTTAAAACTAGTTCAAGCCTTATACAAGCAGGGAAATGTGTCTGATGCAGCGGATAGCTTGTTCCTTACTCAATCAGCTTTGTCACATCAGATTAAAAAGCTAGAAAATTTAATTGATGGTTCAATTTTTGTGC
>NZ_JAQRMS010000076.1 GCF_028599055.1 Candidatus Thioglobus sp. | reverse complement strand
CGTTTAAACAAGCCGTTAACTGTTCGCTTGTTTCCAGTCCCTGGACTAAATGCTGGAGATTTGACAGCCTTTGAAAGTGATGATTTGTGCAATTGTGCTGTACTGTCTGTTCCTTGAGTTGTTATAATTTACTACCGTTATGCATTAAGAACTCACAAGACTGGTAAACGAAAAAAATACTTTTTACAATATTGTCAATAGTTACTATGCCTTCTTTTGCATGGTTTAATTCCAATATAATAATCACAAATGACAATAAGACAGAGCTGCATAAAATCTCTTGTAAAGAAAAGCAACAAGACAAATCTTCTTGGAATATAGTAAACCTATACAACTGTGAAACCAAAACAATGTTTATACCGTATCAACTTTGGAGTGGACAAGCATGGAATGGTGATAAAAACGCCTCTTGCATGCACAAAGCCAATACATCTTTTTATGTTAATGGCAAAAGTGGCACCACAATCAAAGGTCCGAAGCAATGGATAAATCCAAAGACAGAAAAAGAGTTGGAAGTTTGGCATAGAGATAAAATGAACGGTTCAAAACAACAATACTTTAGCTGCAATGCAAAAGGTATAGGTCGCGTATATGATAGCCGCAATGGTGGAAGATATTATAAACATGGCAGGTGTAAATTTCCTGCTGGATTTGGCTGGGAAATCGGAAAACAGAGAAAGTGCAAAGAGACTGCTATTGAAATTATAAAAATTGAATTAAATTCAGATAATGACTTATCTGCTATAGGGTTTGAATGGTGGTATAAAAGTAGAAAACGTGATAAATATATCCACGACCACACCTACAGGTATGAAGTTGGTTATGGCTCAAGAAATGCGTGGAAACAATAAAAAACATAACAAATCATTCCAGACGACCGCTAACACGTCGGCTGAATTCAAGCACTCACTTTGCACCACCGTTAACTAACCAAATAAAACAACACAAACCCGGTGTTAGTAACCAGTCCAACTATAGGTATGGTTATGTGATACTGTCTAACGTTTGAGCTAACACTTTGTTTGTTGGTTTTAATGCTAATTAGTGCTAGATGCATGAACGAAAAGATAATCAATATAAATAAACTGGTTAATTCAGCTAGTGTGACTATCGGTAGCCAAAGCGCAAGAATGGCAATAATAACTGTTGTGAGTATCGTGGCGTAAATTGGCGTTCCAGTTTTGACATTAACTCTACCGAGGAGCTCTGGTAGCCAATGTTGCCGACTCATGCCGTACAAAACTCTGGAAGCCATAATGATCTGTATCAGTGCGCCATTAATGATTGCCAGCATACCAATCCCTGCAATCAAGTTGGGAGAGAATCCGCTTAACTGTTGATAAATCAGCGCCAGAGGTGCATCGTGTTCAGCCAGTGTTTGTGGGGAAATGGTGCTAACGGCAATCAGAGAGACTAGTGTATAAATAATGGTAGCAATGGCAAGTGACAGTAGAATCGCTCTTGGCATGTTTTTTTCTGGATTTTTTACCTCTTCAGCTACATTCACCATGTCTTCAAAGCCAATAAATGCATAGAAGGCTAAAAAAGCACCAGCAAACACGCCTGCCCAAAGAGCTGCGTCGTTAAATGCAAACGCGTCAATATAAATTTGTGTATCAATATTGGGCAGATAGTCTCGACCAAACCAAATAATAATCAGCAAGCCAGAAATTTCAATTAGGGTTAATAATGCCGCTGCTTGGATAGACTGCTTAATACCCCAGATTGCTAAAGCAGATAGTAATAATAGAATTGGGATAATGGCTAAATATTTATTAATATCTATAAATATTTGTAAATATCCCACAAAGCCAACAGTAATGGTGGATGCTGATAACACACCAGTTGTGGTAATCATGAGCCCGATAATGAGTGCGGAGTATTTATTGCCAAAGGCTTTGAATAAATAAACCGCCTCACCTGCGCTAACGGGGTAGCGCGACGATAGTTCGCTAAAGGTAAAGGCTGTGGTAACGACAAGTAGTGAAGCCACAAAAAAAGATAAAGGAGTTAACAGTCCTGCAACGCCAGAGACTTTACCAATGAGCACATAAATGCCTGCGCCCAAAATATTACCCAGTCCGTAGAGTACGAGTAGTGGTAAAGTTATGGTGCGCTTAAGTGGCATATTATTCCAGTTTGGTTAGTTGATAGGCGTTGGTAAAATCTTTAATATTGAGCGCTTTTTTGCCAGCAAGTTGCACCTGCTCTAAGCTAAGAGCTCCATCACCCGTTGCTATATAACAGCTACCTTTAGGGCTATCAATTACCTCTCCTGGATTTAGGTGACAAGAGTCTATGACCTTTGCAGATAGAATGCGTAGAACTTTAGCGTTAAATTTATCACTTGTAGCGTTGGCTTGGGCAATCGGGTAGGGGTTAAAAGCCCTGATTTGATGATTGATTGCGACGGCTGATTGACTCCAGTCAATCCAAGCTTCATCTTTGGATAATTTTTTGGCATAAGTGACGCCAGCTTCATTTTGTGCGGTTGGTGATAGACTGCTGATATTGTCTAATGCTTCAACAATGGCTTGAGCGCCTAGATCGGCTAATTTGTCATGTAATGATTGCGCTGTATCAGAATCTAAAATATCACAGGTTTTTTCCAACAGAATGTCACCCGTATCTAAGCCTTCATTCATTTGCATGATGCCAATGCCGGTTTGCTTGTCTCCTGCCAAAATAGCACGTTGAATGGGAGCGGCGCCGCGCCAACGCGGTAGTAATGAGGCGTGAATATTGAGGCACCCATATTTGGGGGTTTCTAATACTTCAAGGGGTAGCAACTGACCATAGGCAACCACCACCATTACTTCCGCTTGCAGACTTTTTAGTTGAGTTTGAGTCTCACTGTCTTTCAAGCTATTAGGCTGAAAGATGGGTAAATTAAGCGCCAAGGCTTTTTCTTTAACCGGGCAAGAGCTCAATACGCGTCCGCGCCCTTTGGGGCGATCGGGTTGGGTGTAAACACCAACAATCTTATGACCAGCTTGATAAAGCGCCTCCAGTACGCCAACGGAAAAATCTGGCGTTCCTGCAAAGATAAGGCGCATTAGTCGAGTGAAGCTCTAGCTGTTTTAATTGCTTGTTTGACTTGATTAGGCGAGGTGGCGCCCAAATGGTCGCGCGCCGCTAAAGAGCCTTCTAATGATAGAATATCAAACACATCATTTTCAATGCGATCATCAAACGCTTGCAGTTCCTCTAAGCTTAATTCAGCCAAGTCTTTTTGATGCTCAATGCCATAAGAAACTGATTTGCCCACCACTTCGTGTGCATCTCTAAATGGCAAGTCTTTATTAACTAAATAATCGGCTAAATCAGTGGCTGTTGTGTAGCCTTTTTTGGTGGAGTTATACATAGTGTCGCGTTGGGTCTCAATGGTTGGCACCATATCAGCAAATACGCGTAAACAAGCTTTGAGCGTGTCTACCGTGTCAAACAATGGCTCCTTGTCTTCTTGATTATCTTTGTTATAAGCCAAGGGCTGAGATTTCATGATGGTTAGCATGGAAGTGAGGTTGCCGTAGACGCGACCGGTTTTGCCACGGACCAATTCAGGCACATCTGGGTTTTTCTTTTGTGGCATGATCGAAGATCCAGTACAGAAACTGTCAGGCAATTCGATGAAGTTAAATTGCGCACTTGACCATAAAATAAGCTCTTCTGAAAAACGCGATAAATGCATCATGATCATGCTGGCCGCTGATAAAAATTCAATGGCAAAATCTCGATCACTGACGCCATCTAGGGAGTTTAAACAAATACGATCAAAGCCCAATAGCTCTGCAGTACGCTCGCGGTTAATTGGGTAGGTGGTGCCTGCTAGGGCGGCAGAGCCTAATGGCATGGCATTCATGCGTTTGCGTGTGTCAACCAAACGCTCTGCATCACGCGTTAGCATTTCAAAATACGCCATCATGTGATGACCAAAGCTAACCGGCTGCGCAGCTTGCAAATGGGTAAAGCCAGGCAAAATTGTACTAGCTTCTTGTTCAGCTAAATCAAGTAGTGCATGCTGAAGGCGATTGATTTCAGTCAAAATATCATCCACTTGATCGCGCAAATATAGGCGAATATCCGTGGCCACTTGGTCATTACGAGAACGGCCAGTGTGTAATTTCTTGCCAGCAATGCCGATCAGTTGCGTGAGGCGTGACTCCACATTCATATGCACATCTTCAAGTGCTACAGACCACTCAAACTCACCAGCGTCAATTTCGGTTAGAATTTGATCTAGGCCTTTGATTATTTGAGCTTGCTCATCGGTTGTTAATAGACCAACTTCTTGCAGCATGGTTGCATGAGCTTTAGAGCCTGCAATGTCATAAGGGGCTAGTATTTTGTCAAAAAATACCGAGGCGCCAAAGATTTTAACGAATTCATCTGTAGGCTCACTAAAGCGCCCGCCCCATGATTGATTAGTTTGTTCACTCATAATTTTGCCTTCATTTTGTTGGTTAATTTGTTGGTGGCAGAGATGATTAATTCATCTAAATCTGTCCAGTAATAATCTTCATTGGCAACGCCAATCATTTTCTCTAAAGTCACGCCGTATTGGTCAACGAGTAATACCGATGGAAAAAAGTTAACCGCTTTGCGAGAGGCAAATTCATTGTGTGAGACCTCTTCATTGTAGAAGTTACGAAGATCATCAAAGCTATTGGCGTTAATGTGGCGAATGATGATTTTATCGTCGTATTCTTTCAAATCAGCCATAGGGCCAATAACATCTTCTTTGACTTTCTTGCAAAATCCACAATCAGGAATGGAAAACATTATTAAAATAGGAGTTTGCTTTTTCCAAACTTTTTGCGAATCAGTAAAGAAATTTTTAGCAGGTGGCAGGGTTAACTCTTGCGCTAAGGCAAAATTTGACAAAAAGACACAGACTAATAGATAAAATCTAAACATTAATGCCATTTTAATACAAACTTCTTGAAACATGAATAAAACCCTAAAAATTGCAACTCGAAAATCTCCCTTAGCACTTTGGCAGGCAGAACATGTAAAAGCCAGGCTTGAGGCGCTACACCCGCAATTGAATGTTGAGCTGGTCAAAATGACTACCAAGGGTGACCAAATTCTTAATTCACCATTATCTAAAATTGGCGGAAAAGGCTTGTTTATCAAGGAGTTGGAAGTTGGCATGATGGAAGGTGTGGCCGATATTGCGGTACATTCCATGAAAGATGTGCCGTATGAAATTCCACCCGGATTTGAGCTGGGCGCTATTTTAGAGCGTGAAAATCCGTTTGACGCGTTTGTATCAAATCATTACGACAATATTGATGATTTGCCGCAAGGTGCCAAAGTAGGCACTTGCTCTATGAGGCGTATTGTTCAGCTTAAAGACAGACGCCCTGATTTGGAAATCTTAGATTTACGTGGCAATGTAAATACGCGTCTTAAAAAACTTGATGATGGGGAATATGATGCGATTATTTTGGCCTGTGCGGGGTTGATTCGCCTTAAGTTTGAAGATCGTATTAAGCAAGAAATTCCTG
>NZ_JAQRMS010000075.1 GCF_028599055.1 Candidatus Thioglobus sp. | reverse complement strand
TAGACTTGTTAGAAGTCTTGTTCTTGTTGTTGTAATGGAAACCCCAGTCAGAATCGTTGTCCATGTTGTTGCTGTTAGCAAAAGGACCGAAGTTTTGAGCGCCGTTGAAAGGACCCATGTTAGAACCACCGTTGAAAGGACCCATGTTCTGGCCGCCAGTAAATGGACCCCAGTTAGAACCTGAGTTCATAGGACCGAAGTTTGAACCACCGTCGAAAGGACCCCAGTTAGATAGACCGTTACCGTTAGTCCAACCGTTGTTGTTACCATAGCCATTGTTGTTATTCCAAAAAGCTGAAGCTGAAGTAGCTGCTACTAAAGTAGTAATTGCGATAATTTTTTTCATGTTAATCTCCTAGATTATTATGTTGTTATAACACCTTCATTAGTGAGGTGTTTTAATGTGCTGAACTCATGTTCTGCATGGGGAGTATTATACGACAACTATATTAGAAGTCAATGATATTCTTATATTTTTTTTAATATTATTGCCTAAATGCTTTCATAGCAGTACTTATAGCCATAAAAAAATATTGAAAAAAATAGAAATCAGTAAAAAACCGGCTATTTATAGGGCTAAATAATGCCCAAAAATAGGCTTTTTGGGCTTATTTGCTTCATTGCTGAACGCTCAATAGACATTTTTTAGAAAATTTAACAAATTTTATAAATGCACTATTAAACAAAAAAGTCGCTAATAAATAGCGACTTTTTTTAAATATTGCCAACAAGCGTTATCTATTCAGATTCAACTCTAGAAGTTGAAGAGGCAGCTGGCGACAGTTCGTAACCTTGTTTGCCATAAATGCTGTCTGTATTACGATAATTATTCATTTGCGTTTCAATAGCGCGCTGGATATCTTCTGTTTGATTTTGAATGTGCTGGTATCCCTGTTCAAAATTTATCGGCATTTCATTAACAAAAAAGGTTTTGTTGCCAGAAGATTTTATTTGCTCTAGTGTTTTACTAAAATCCGTATCCGTTAGCCAATTACTTGGCTGAACCGGATTAGCCATAGGCATCATGCTATTAGCAGGTCTAAATCTTGGATCTTGACGATACTGCTGTAAAGAACGCGGATGTGCACCATAGCGACTCATGTTTTTAGCATCATTAGCTGGTGAATATTGACCACCGCCCATCGACATTGGATTCCAATTAGAATTGTTGCTCCACGGAGCGCTGCTGTTATTACCAGTGCCAGTGCCAGTGCCAAAAGCTGGGAAACTGTCTGTACTAAAAAAAGCCGATGCACTTAATGACATTGAAAAAATACTTGCCGACATTAATAATGATTTGAATTTCATGACACTCCTACTCTTGATATATAACTTATATTATTATACCATAATATAGATTATTATCAAATAGCATTAAAATGCATAACTTAGTTTGGTAAATAATCGGTCATTATCTTTGTAAGCATCAATCACCGAATTGTCACCACCGATATAGTCAATAACACCACCACTCACTGAGCGTTGATCGTCAATGGCATAATCTAGCTCCAATCTGATTGAGCCGCCATCTTCACCACGCAACCCAACAACACTGGCAACTGCGCTCAAATCAAGAGTTTGATTTAAATAAGACTGACTGAAGCGAGCCACTTGCTGGTATTCATTTTCCGGCTTAAATCCATTAGACTCAACATTGATCAAACTATCATAATCATGAATTTTGCGAACAGCCACTTCATAACCAATAGAGCCATCAGTAATGCCCGTATACTCAACCCCAATCATTATATCGGTTCTGGCTTTAGTATCGGTAACGCCATTGTATTGAATGTTATCAAAATGTGCCGCTTCGGCTTTAAACAAATAACTATCAATAGCTTGGTTATAGGCAGCACCAATCATTGTTGACTTGTTGTTGTAATCTAGTGTTGTATTGTTATTGGTCAGGTAAGGCTTATCCAAATAAGTGTCTGCATAATACAGACCAAAATCGTAGCCTGAAAAAGCACCCGTTAAACTCAGCGCAACTGTCGTGTTATCCAAACTATCGTCTGGTGTATTAATAGGCTTGTTGATTGCTGTGGGTTTAAAATCAGAAAACTGCATTGGATTTTCAGAAAAACGATTTTCATGAATTAAAATTGCCGATGCGTTATAACCATCCTTATAGTAATCCAACTTACTCATGGTGCGACCTAGTCTTAAATTCTTAATATCGACCAATCCTGGGGTGCGATTGTCTAATGGATTCAGAATATCCGTTATTCGGATCGAATCCGACTTTCCCCATACTATGACTTGCCTACCTGTCTTAAAGTCCAAATTTGGAGAAATTTCGAGTTCAATATTGAGCTCATTTAGGTTAATATCATTTTTATAGCCATTCGGAACCGTTCGATTTTCAAGATCATAAATAAAATCATGGTAGCCTTTTAGGTTACCAGAAAGATTAACACCATTTTCAAATTTATAATCACCCAGCACATCAACCAGAGTTTTAAGCGATGATAAGTTTTTATCATTGCTTAAATTGTAGTGCGCCTCTAAATCGACCGAACCATAAAGCGTACCGGGCGCATCTTCAACTTGCACAACAATATCAATCGGAGTCTCGTCAAAGCCATCATCATCAAAGCCGTCTTCAGCATTCGAAGTGAAAGACAACAGTCCGACTAAGAATAACAAACAATACTTCATTGACTAAAGACCTTTCTCAATACTGCGGATGGTAAACATATCAGGCTCAATGGCAACATTAATTTGAACATCAGAATTGGATAAGATAGTTTTATGCAAGGTTGACCTTCCCTGTTTAGTGGTCATCTTGGTTTGCATGGCAACCCAAATGCCATCAATTTCTTTCATTGATAACACATCCATATATTTAATACGGCTGGCTTTTTTAAGATAAAACTTGGCACGGGTTAGCATGTGATTATCTTGTCGTATGTACAAAGTACTCTTAACATAGCCAGTTTCATCAATGACTGACTGACTCACCGGTGTTGATTCAATAACCCACACCTTTTCATTACCCGTTTTACGCTTGACCACCGTTTCTTTAATTAGTTTAAATGCGTAGTCATCTAGCTCTTTGTCTGTCATATCTGCATAAGAAAAATCACTACCCATAAATGCAGAATCTTTATCGCTGGCAGGGATGCGCTTGGTTTTTTTCAAGGCAGGTAAATACATCCATTGGTCATCATCTTTGTCGTCGTCACTATAGTCGTAAGTCAAAAAAGCTGTGTTTTTAACATCACTTGGCGACAAAAAGAAAATGGTTTTATGCTCAGTATTGGCATTAATATCTTTCGAATAAGTACGCATTTGTCGATTGCGCTGTTTACCTTTTTTATCAATCAGCGTCATCTGCATGGTGGAAATCATACTGTCTCCATCGTCTCTAGCATCCACCTTCTCCATGATCTCTCTGGCTGTGTTATCTGCAACTGAGGCACCACTCAGAACCATGCTCAGAATAATTAAAAATAACCTTTTCATTACAAATCTCCTTTATTGTGAATCATTAATTTCATGATGGCTGGCACTAAGAAAAAGTCAGCCATTAGCGCGATAAAAATCGCGGTTGCGGTTAAGACGCCAAAATTAAACATTGAACTCATTGAAGCAAATAGTAACACCAAAAAACCAACGGATAACACCAGTGACGTCACCACAATAGCTCTTCCGGTACCCATTAGTGTGAGTATTACCGCTTTATCAACATCATTGTATTCGAGCTCATAGCGCCTAAAATTATGCATAAAATGCACCGTATCATCAACGGCTAATCCAAGAGCAATCGCGCCAATTAACATGGTAAACATGTCCAGCGGCATATCAAAAATAACCATCACCGTTGACAAGAATAAAATTGGTAACATATTTGGAATCATACTAATTAGGCCAATCTTTACATTGCCAACCAGTAATATCATCATCACTGAAATTAAACCAAATGCAATAACGTAGCTCACCGCACTTGAATTAATGGCCTTCTCCATAATAATAGCTAACAATGGTGAAATACCTGTAAACGATACTGTGGCTATACCAGCAAACTCCTGATCAAAATATTGCTGCCATTCATGTAAAAACTTGTTATAGCCAAGTGATTCAACGTATGGCAATTTAACTGTAATCCGTGCCTTGGAAAAACTGGAATCTACAAAATCTTGTAGATCATCGCTGCCGCTATTTTCAAATAAAAACAACTCTTGAGCGATCAAGTCTTTGTCTTGTGGAATGGTGTAAAACTCGGCTCTATTTTCATTAAGCGCCTTATTAGTCTCTTTTAGAACATCGACCAAACTCAAGGTTTTTCCAACAAAGAAATCCTGTGTTTGCACGGTATTCAAATAACGAGTTGCTTTCTCAATTTTGTTTAGAACTGCTGGATCGTACAAGCCATTTTCTTTTCCAGTATCAATAATTATTTCCAAGGTAATAGAGCCTTTAAGCTTGTCATCTACCACCTCTGTGGCCACTCGTGAATCATGAGTTTCGGGGAACCATTCTAATGGATAGTGTGAGAATCTCAATTGCGAGGCAAAGAAGATGGCCACAATAATCATCAGACTACTAAGAGCAATAATCGCCTTTGGGTAGCCGGTTGAAATACGACTTATGTTTAATAATACGGTGTCCATCAGGGTGTGTTCTTGCGCATCCTCCTTGGCAGTATGCGGCTTAATCTTCATGATGGCAATAAGTGCTGGCAATAATACCAAATTAAACAATAAGCCAATCATAACACCACTACTAGCAAATATACCTAGATCTGCGACGGGTGATACTTCTGAAAATGAGAATGACCACAATCCTGCCGCTGTTGTTAATGAAGTCATCACAATCGCCAATCCAGAATGCCCCATTGCATAACGCAATGAGACTTTTCTATCTTGGGTTTTAGACAGATCTTTATAAAAAATTGCCAGCAAGTGGATGGCGCCACTGGTAATCACAGCCAACAAAAACGACGGCATAATTTGGGTAACAATGGTAAATGGTGTGCCTGTTATCGCCATTATTGATAACGTGACTAAGATGGTAAAGGTAACCGCTAATAAAGGCAAGAATACACCAGAGACTCTTTTAAAGAGTAGTGCCAAAACAACAATGATGGCAATCACCATTTTTTGCACAAAACTCTTAGAGTCTGCTTGCATGCTTTGTTTTAATGTGCCGGTAATCACCGATGAACCTGTTAAGTAAATCTGGAAATCGTCAGCAACGAAGCCTTTAATAATGTTTTGCGTCTTGACAACAATCTCTGTATTTTCTTGGTCCGATAGATAAATCTTAGGTGTTTCACGTGGATCATCGTCTGCAAACTCATCCTCTTCTTCGACAACAATCTTATTTCCATGCTCATCAAAAGAAGAATAGGTTTGCGTATCAATCACTATTGTCGTAAAAGTTTGATCTTTACTATAGAGTAGATTTTCGAATAATGGGTTGTTAAGTGCACGCTGTTTTTGTGGTTCGATGTCCGCTTGATTTGTTGGCAACGCTTCAAACAAATCCTCAACAATCAAACTCTCTTGATTGCCATAGGTATTTCTGGCATTAATGAGTGAATTAACATCAGTAATATACGGCAGCTCATTCTCAAGTTGTTGATGCAGTTTTTG
>NZ_JAQRMS010000074.1 GCF_028599055.1 Candidatus Thioglobus sp. | reverse complement strand
ATCACAACCTGTGAGAATAACGACAAAACAATTGATTTATTGTAACCGACTATCGCCTAAACGCAAATCACAACTTTAAAGTGCTTTAAACCCAATCCAAAAAATTGTAACCGACTATCGCCTAAACGCAAATCACAACTTAACACGACTAGGAAACATATTTTTTTTAATTGTAACCGACTATCGCCTAAACGCAAATCACAACTTGGGCGTTTGCTAATGCCTGATTTTTTTGATTGTAACCGACTATCGCCTAAACGCAAATCACAACTATTAATTCATTGTTCATCTTTAATTTGATATTGTAACCGACTATCGCCTAAACGCAAATCACAACCATGGGTAGCGGAACAACTGGTGTTGCTTGATTGTAACCGACTATCGCCTAAACGCAAATCACAACATTACAGCAACAATTGCAATTGTTGCCGTTATTGTAACCGACTATCGCCTAAACGCAAATCACAACGTGGATAGTTGCGATATGTCGATATCGATTATTGTAACCGACTATCGCCTAAACGCAAATCACAACTTGGAATCACCTTCAAGCCCCATATAGCAAATTGTAACCGACTATCGCCCAGCATGGCTTTAGCTAGCGAAGGTGTGCCCAGACCATCAAATACAACCACACCTTCGCTGGTAACAATAAAGCCAGCATTTGAAATAAAGCCTTCATACTCAGTAGCCGCACCGGACAAACCTGAAATATAGTAAGCACCGCCATTAAGATTGTCAGCTGTCACTTCAACACTAACTTTCTCATAGTCATTGGCACTGGCAATAGATACAAACAAGCCCAATAATAAGATTATTTTCTTCATAACTCCTCAATCACCGCTTTAATAGCTTGGGTAATTAGCAATAATTCTTGCTTGTTAATAATAAAAGGTGGCATGGTATAAAGTAGTTTTCCATAAGGTCTGAGCCAGACACCTTGATCAATTAACAATTGTTGAGTTTTTTTCATGTCAATCTCATGGGTTAATTCTATCACGCCAATAGCGCCTAAAATTCGTACATCAGCCACTTTTTCATGCGCTCGCAATGAAGACAATTCACTGTTTAACACGGCTTCAATATTGGCAATATTATCTTGCCATGGCGAATTTAATAACAGCTCAATGCTAGCATTGGCGACACTGCAAGCCAGTGGATTGGCCATAAACGTAGGACCATGCATCAGCGTGCCAACTGTCTTTGAAATTTTATCACTCGTGAGCGTGGCGGCCAGTGTCATATAGCCACCTGTCAGCGCTTTGCCTAAGCATAAAATATCAGGCTCAACATCAACATATTCTAAGGCAAACAACTCACCTGTGCGTCCAAACCCAGTGGCAATTTCATCCAAAATAAACAATACTTGATGTTTGTCACAAAGTGCTTTTGCCTTGGTTAAATATTGCGGATTATAAATGCGCATACCACCCGCGCCTTGCACAACAGGCTCCAGAATCATGGCCGCAATTGTGTCTGAATACGTGTTAAGGGTTTCTTCTAGGTCGTCTAACGCCTCATCCATTGCCACCATGGACGGGCTTTTGACAAAATAGTGCTTAGGCAAGACGCCAGCAAACAAATGATGCATGCCGTTATCAGAATCACACACACTCATGGCGCCAAAAGTATCGCCATGATAACCACCACGTAAGGTGATAAATTTATGCTTATTGGTTTGGCCTTTATTATGCCAATATTGCAACGCCATTTTAAGTGCGGCTTCCACTGCTACCGAGCCAGAGTCAGTAAAAAAGACTTTGGTTAATTTTTCAGGCGTTAATTCAACCAGTGTTTGCGCTAGTTGAATGGCCGGATCATGGGTTAAACCACCAAACATTACATGCGACATTTTGCCTAGCTGGTCAATCGCTGCTTTGTTAAGGTCTGGATGATTGTAGCCATGAATGGCACTCCACCATGAACTCATGCCATCAATAACTCGCTGGCCATTGTCCAGATTAAGATGGATGCCACTTGCTGACTTAACCAAGTAGGTGTCGATTTCACTAGGCACTTTGGCATAAGGATGCCAAATATGTTGCTGATCAAATGTATTCATATAGCTACATTTTACGCAACTTTAGATGAACCTTGCCTTTTCTAATTTTTAAGGAAAGCCCTATCTTCCTTAAAAATTACAAGTTCAAGTATTATAGGCCTTGCCTATAATACTTTTATAAATAATCTTTTAATTCGGCCATGGAATCAATCACCAAATCAGGATTGGTGTCACGAATATCCTCGCCATGGTTGTAACCATACGACATGCAAATAATGTCAAATCCGGCTGCACGTGATGCTTTAACATCGCTCACAGAGTCGCCCAACATCAGTGAGTCTGCTGGCTTAATACCAAAAAACTCTGCACTGTGCAGTAACGGTAGTGGATCTGGCTTCTTCTTGGCCAGCGTATCGCCTGACACCACAAGACCAAAATAATCAAAAATACCTAAATCTTTCAAAATTGGCAGTGTGAACTGCTCAGCCTTGTTAGTTACACAGCCTAGCGTGTAGCCTTGTACCTTCATATAATCCAAGCCTTCTTTAACGCCGTCGTATAAACAAGAGCGTTTTGAAGTATTTACTGCATATAGCTCTAAAAATATTGGATAAGCCTTGTCGTATTCTGCTGCATCAGGCGTGCCTTCTAGTTCGCCCGTTAATGAACGCTCTACCAATTTTGGCACACCGTTACCCACCCAATGGCGCACTTTTGCCTCGCCCCACGGCTCTTTACCCATGGCTTTCATGGTTTCGTCAACACAATAGGCAAGATCAGGTACGCTGTCTACTAGCGTGCCGTCAACATCGATCATAATTAATTTTGGATTAAATTTTTTTGTACTCACTTTAGAACTCTCTTTAGTTATTTTGGTAGAATAGTCTTAGACTAAATTTAAAAAAACATTGTAATGCAAAACTCAACATCAATTGGTTTTATTGGCGCAGGAAATATGGCTTACGCCATTATATCTGGTCTTATTAATCAAGGTATCTCTGCTGACAAAATTAAAATCAGCGATACCGACGAGGCGCTATTATCCCTTCGAAAGGATGAGTTTAACCTCGAAGTCTTTACGGATAATAGCGAACTGGCTAGCAAAGTTGATATTATTGTATTAGCCGTCAAACCCCAAGTTTTATCAGCAGTCTGTCATCAACTTCAACCAACCCTAAAAAATGACACACTCATTATATCGATTGCTGCAGGCATCCGCACTCACGATATTGGGCGCTGGCTGGGTGGCAACAAAGCCATTGTACGCACCATGCCCAACACGCCTGCATTACTCAACCAAGGCGTAACCGGGCTATTTGCCAATGAGTTTGTTAATCAAGAACAAAAACAATTGGCTAGCGATGTCATGCAAAGTGTTGGTCAAAGCCTATGGGTTGAAGAAGAAACAATGCTTGACGCTGTCACTGCATTATCGGGCAGCGGTCCCGCCTATTTTTTCCTAATGATTGAGTCTATGACCAAGGCGGGTGTTGCACTTGGGCTTAGCGAACAAACTGCTCAGCAACTTAGCATTAAAACCGCCTTGGGCGCTAGCATGATGGCTGATACGAGCAAGGAGTCAGCGCGTGAATTGCGCGCCAAAGTAACCTCGCCAAATGGCACCACACAAGCAGCCATAGAATCTTTTCAAGATCAAGATTTTGAGGTGGTTGTCGCTCACGCCATGCGCGCTGCTTATGATAGAGCTGGAGAGTTGGCAGTTGAATTGGGCGAGTGTGACTGAAAAGCACAGTTTTAAATTGCAAGCCTCTAAACTGTATTTTGGCTTGTCGATTTTTGTGCATCTTTGTACACTATCTGTCATCTGGATTTACCAGCATAATCTCTATACAAGCCTAGCACTTAGCTTGGCTTTGGTTATTCATTTTCAATACCTTAACCGCTTTATTCTTCTACAAAAACCCGATTCAATTTTGGATTTTTCCCTAGAAAATCAACAACTCACTACGACCAGTAAACTTGGAGAAAAACATAAATATCCCCATGTTTACTGCGCCTACCAATCTCGCTTTCTAGTGATAATAATGGCGAACAAGCGCCCATTGATTGTCTTTAAAGATTCTCTAATGAGTCATTCTTTATCTCACCTTAATCGACTACTCAATGCTAGAACCTGAAGATACACTCAAGCTCAATGTTCTCATTGCAACTTCAATTGCCATTCGCATTGACAGCTACAAACTCACTGTGGTTGGCCTTAATGCGCAATTCAAAGAGCAGACCATTGAGCTTAAGCCTAATGGTGATAGTGAAGTTTATCTCAAGGCGGTCAAAAAGCTGTTAGTCACTCAAGTGCTTGGCGCCATGGGCGGCTACCCCTCTTATTTAAAGCGCTGGTCAAGAATGGGGCAGGTTGAATCTTCAAATCTTGAGTCACTACTTAAATTAGGCGAAGTGGAGGCAGTAGTTGCGGTTGCTAATTCTACCAACTTAAATAATGAGCTGTTAAAACTTACTTGGTGGTGCGCCACTAATACAGACAGCCAAGCAGAAATTGGACGATTTTTACTCACAAAACCCTTTGTATTGGACACATCCACTGGTCGAGAAATTGCCCAGTATTTGTTAGAATTTTTGCCTTTTGTTAATGACACAGAGCAACTTATTGACACCACCAGCCTAGTACTACAAGGTAACTTAATTGAGCAAGAAGACAAAGACAGATTGTGGAAACAAGGCCAGCGTAAAACAGCCTTTCTGATTGGTTTTGTTGAACGCATGACAGATAATTTACCTAATGAGCTTAATATTCAAGCCAAGCACTTTCAGCACGATGATCTGCAAATAGTCAACAGTAAGCAATCACAGGTTTTTTTAACCACGTTGTCTCATATTTTAAAAAAAATCAACCAAGAATATGTGCTGTATCGTGCACTAGAAGCGTTAGGAAACTACATGCAGCACGATAAAATCAATCCACAGCGATCGATTAATAACATTAACACTCAGATTGAAAGCTTGAACATCGCCGTTGGCGGCGAACAAGACAAGATTAATGCTAGATTATTATTAGCAGGCGTAAGCGAGCAATTAGTCGTGAGCACTATTTCAGCGCACAATTTAACCGGCTCAGCCATTCGCAAAAAACTGGCCAATGTGCTAACACCTATTCAGGATGCGCTAAAAACCCTAACTGCATAACGATAAAGCCGGTTTTTTTTAGATAATGCTACAGCTAAGAACAATTTTTACACAAACCTTGCAACTCTATAACTTGGTTTTCTTTCGGCTTGAAGCTTTGCATATTAGGAAGCATAGCTTGTTTGGATAATTTGCATGACTCCTCCACTGTTTCACAACCAAGACAATGAAACAACACATGAAAGTGATTATGATGAGAATCATTGCAAACCAAATAAGTATTGTTGGATTCTATCTTATGAATCAAACCGAGTTCAATCCAAAAATCTAGTACTCTGTAGATTGTGCTAATATTGAAAGCATGACCCTGTTTTTTCAGTTGCGCCAATAAATCATAAGCAGAAATGCTATTTTTTGAACCCGATAGCTCTTTAATGATCGCCATTCTTTGTTGTGTTGCGCTCTTGCCAAATTGGGCGCATTTTGATAATATTTTATCTGTATCAATCACCAGCCAACCCCACATCAGGAAATTTCAACAGTTTGATTGTAACATTGGTTAATGAGTAGCCACTATCCGCAACATCAAAGCTTTGAGAGCCAACAGTAATTTCTCCTGAGACGATAATTGGCTCATAAAGATCTCGTCGCTCTGTCGGGAACTCTGAAGTATCAACCAATAGCGTTTGATTCAATGGCGGTGGCGGAACATGAATACACTGCCCTGCTTCAGGCACCAATAAAAATTTC
>NZ_JAQRMS010000073.1 GCF_028599055.1 Candidatus Thioglobus sp. | reverse complement strand
GGTTGAGCCTCGTAGAAACTTTATTGAAGACAATGCGTTGTCAGTTGATAACTTAGATTTTTAAATATTAATTATAGATAAACAAGGAGATATATTATGTCTAAACAACATCCAGTCGTTGTAGTAACCGGATCATCTGGAGCTGGTACAACTTTTGTAAAGCGTGCATTTGAGCATATATTTGAACGTGAAAACATTAAATCATTAATTGTTGAAGGTGATAGCTTCCATATGTATGACCGTGCAGCAATGAAAGAAAACGTTAAAAAACAAGAAAAGCTTGGTAACAACTTTTTTTCTCATTTTGGCCCCGACGCTAATTTATTTGAAAAAATTGAAGAAACTTTTAAAGATTATGGTGAAAAAGGCCAATGTGATCGTCGTTATTATCTTCATTCTGATGAAGAGGCTGCCGAGCATAATCAACGTCTAAATACGGATTTAAGTCCAGGTGAATTTACCCCGTGGGAAGAGGTTGGTACTGGTACTGATTTATTGTTTTATGAAGGTTTGCATGGAGCTGTAGTTACAAAAGATGTAAATATGGCACAATATGCAGACTTAAAAGTTGGCGTTGTTCCAAGTGTAAATCTTGAATGGATTCAAAAAATTCATCGCGATAACGCTGAAAGAGGTTACTCTGCAGAGGAGACGGTTGATACAATCTTGCGTAGAATGCCGGACTATATTAATTATATAACGCCACAGTTTTCAGAAACAGATATAAATTTTCAGCGAGTGGCTACAGTTGACACTTCAAACCCTTTTATTGCTCGTGATATCCCAACACCAGATGAGAGTTTTGTAGTGATTCGTTTTAATAATTTAGAAAAAACACCCGTTGACTTTACATATTTGTGCAATATGATTGGTGGAGCATTTATGTCTAGACGAAATACTATTGTTGTTCCAGGTAATAAAATGAGTTTAGCAATGGAAATTATTTTATATCCAATTATTAATCAACTAATTGCAGATAAATAATTTACACATTTAGTTAGCCGTTAAAACCCCTAGTTGTTTAGACAATTAGGGGTTTTTAATTTTTAAAAGGTAGTCATGAACAACAACACGCCAAAAAAACCAAGTTTTTATCAATTTTTCATTTATTGGTTAAAGCTTGGTTTTATTAGTTTTGGTGGCCCTGCAGGTCAAATTTCTATGATGCATCAGGAGTTAGTTGAAAAGCGTCGATGGATTTCCGAACATCGTTTTTTACATGCACTAAATTTCACCATGGTGTTACCAGGGCCAGAGGCTCAACAATTAGCCACCTATATCGGCTGGCTGATGTTTGGTGTTCGGGGTGGAATTGTTGCTGGTGTGTTGTTTGTACTGCCTTCGTTGTTTATTTTAAGCGCCTTAACTTGGATTTATTTGAGCTATGGCTCGGTTGCTGAAGTTGCTGGAATATTGTATGGTATTAAACCTGCGGTAACCGCTATTGTCTTATTTGCAGCGTATCGTATTGGTTCGAAGGCACTACCAAATTCAACACTAAAAATTTTAGCAATACTGGCATTTGTGGCAATATTTCAGTTTGAAATAGCCTTTCCATATATTGTATTAATGGCCGCGTTAATTGGTTTTATTGGTGCAAAAATATCAGCCAAAACATTTACAACGAGCGCTCATCATGGTGAGGGTGGGTCTGGTTATGGCCCTGCACTAATTGATGACGATACACCGATACCAGCACATGCTAAATTTAACTGGTCGCGATTAATCTCATTTGCAGTTGTTGGTGTGTTTTTAGGTTTGGTGGTGATGAGCTTGTTAGAGAATACAGTATTACGAGATATGGGTGAGTTTTTCACCAAAGCCGCCTTGGTTACCTTTGGTGGTGCTTATGCGGTTTTGCCTTATATTTATCAAGGTGGTGTTGATCACTATCAATGGCTAACTGCCACACAAATGATGGACGGTTTAGCTTTGGGTGAAACCACGCCTGGACCTTTAATTATGGTGGTGGCATTTGTGGGCTTTGTTGGTGCGACAGTCAAAGAAGTATTTGGACCAGATGCTATGTTAATGTCGGGATTTGTGGGTGCTTCGGTGGCAACTTTTTTCACGTTTCTACCCTCGTTTTTGTTTATCTTTTTGGGCGGTCCTGGTGTTGAAGCAACCCGAGGTGATTTGAAGTTCAGCGCGCCCCTGTCGGCAGTTACGGCTGCTGTGGTGGGTGTTATTGTTAATTTAGCTGTCTTTTTTGCCTTGGCTACCTGGATTCAGGATAATCAAGTTGATTGGGTTTCAATCGCTATTACTGTGGCTGCTTTTATCGCCCTATTTCGCTACAAAATGGGGATTATGACGGTGATAGCAATAAGTGCAGGTATTGGCCTAGGCTTAACGATTTTTTAAGCAAATAGCGGGTTATTTAACAACTATATTAACCAGCTTATTTGGCACAACAATCACCTTAACAATATTTTTGCCATGCGTAAATTTAGCAACATTGTCATCGGCTAATGCATGGCGCTCAACTTCGGTTTTGTCTAGGTCGGCACCCAACATTAATTTTGCACGCAATTTACCATTAACCTGAACAATGATTTGAACCTCATCTTGCTCCAAAGCTTGTTGATCAACTGCAGGCCATGGTTCGTTAATAATGGCGGTTGTGTTGCCTAGCTGTTGCCATAGATGATGACAAAGGTGAGGGGTGATCGGGCTAAGTGCACGTAAAATAATGCCTAGTGACTCAAGCCTGACAGCCATTGATTGTTCATCAGTCTGTTTAAATTTGCTCAGTGCATTGGTTAATTCCATCAAAGCGGCAATCGCTGTATTAAACGAATGTCTACGTTTAATATCATCCGTTATTTTTGCGAGCGTTTGATGGGTTTTTTGACGAATTTGTTGTTGTTCTTTGGTTAATTTATCAATGGTTAGCTTGGTTTCAGTAGATTGTTTGACATCTGCTAAATAAGACTCTGCTAAGCGGTAAACTTTATTGACAAATCTGTGTGAACCTTCAAGACCAGAATCACTCCACTCAAGATCTTGAGTGGGTGGTGCGGCAAACAAGATAAATAAGCGTACAGTATCAGCACCATACTTTTTAATCATTTCTGCAGGATCAACCGTGTTGCCTTTTGATTTACTCATCTTGGCGCCATCTTTAAGCACCATACCTTGAGTTAGAAGATTTTTAAACGGCTCATCGTGGTTAATTAAGCCTTCGTCACGTAGTAGTTTGTTAAAGAATCTAGCATACAATAAATGAAGGATAGCATGCTCGATACCACCGATGTATTGATCAACCTCAAGCCAATAATCGGCGCGTTCATCTAGCATGGCTGTGTCATTGTCTGCACAAGCGTAGCGCGCAAAATACCAGCTTGACTCAAAAAAGGTGTCAAAGGTATCGGTTTCACGCTGAGCATTTTTGCCACAAGTTGGACAAGTGGTTTCGTAAAATTCTGGCATTTTTTTGATCGGAGATCCGACGCCATCAAAAGCCACTTCTTCAGGCAGGGTAACTGGCAAATCTTGTTCAGGAACAGCAACAGAGCCACAACACTCACAATTAATAATAGGGATTGGGCAACCCCAATAGCGTTGACGAGAAACACCCCAATCACGCAGGCGATAATTAGTTTGTTTTTCGCCTAAATTAGTTGAGTGTAATTTTTCAGCAATTGCTTCAAATGCTTGCTCAAACTCTAATCCGTTAAATTCATCAGAGTTGATTAACACACCTTTATCAGTGAATGCGCTTTGAGAGATATCATGCTCACCTGCAATAGGTTTAATCACCTCAAGCATGGGGATGTTGTATTTTTGGGCAAATTCAAAATCACGTTGATCGTGAGCCGGTACACTCATCACTGCGCCAGTACCATAGCCCATCAAGACAAAGTTAGCAATCCAGATTTGTACTTCTTTGCCGGTAATTGGATGAAGGCAGGTTAGGCCTGAGTTAACCCCTTTCTTCTCCATGGTTTCCATGGCAGCTTCAGAAGTTTCCATGGTCTTGCATTCATCAATAAAGGCTTGTACATCGGCATTGTTTTTGCCCGCTTCTATTGCCAAAGGGTGCTCACTTGCAATGGCAAGATAAGTTACCCCCATTAGTGTGTCAGGACGCGTGGTGTAGACTGATAGCTTTGATGAGTTTTCACGATTAAAACTAATCTCAAGGCCTACCGATTTTCCAATCCAATTACGTTGCATGGTTTTAACCGCGTCAGGCCAACCTTCTAATGTGTCCAACGATTCTAGTAATTCATCCGCATAATCGGTAATGCGCATAAACCATTGAGAAATTTCTTTTTTCTCAATCAGGGCATCAGAGCGCCAGCCACGACCATCAATAACTTGCTCATTGGCCAGCACTGTTTGATCAACAGGATCCCAATTAACCACCGCATTTTTCTTGTAAACCAAGCCTTTTTCAAATAGCTTAACAAACAACCATTGTTCCCATTTGTAGTATTTTGGATGACAAGTGGCAATTTCTCGAGACCAGTCATAACCGAAGCCTAGTTGAGACAATTGCTCACGCATGTAGTCAATGTTTTCGTAAGTCCAGTTAGCAGGTGGTACTTTATTCTTTAATGCGGCATTTTCAGCCGGCAGCCCGAATGCATCCCATCCAATGGGCTGCAGCACATTTTTGCCTTGCATTTTTTGGAATCTAGAAATAACATCACCGATTGAATAATTACGCACATGGCCCATATGCAGGCGACCTGACGGATACGGAAACATGCTTAAGCAGTAGTATTTTTCTTTTGAAGTGTCCTCAACCACTTCAAAAGATTTGTGTTGTTTCCAATATTGTTGGGCTTCTAGCTCAATTGCCTGAGCGTTATATTCTGAATTCATTACGGTGTATTATTTGCTGCCAATATCACAAGGTGAAATGGCCGAGTTAAGTTGTAGTGTGCCAACTAGGTCGTTAACACTGTCTAGATTGTGATCGGTTAAATATTGGCTAATACCATCATTGATTTTAGGACAAACCAATGGATCATAAAATAAGGCAGTACCAACACCAACCGTTGCCGCGCCGGCAATAATAAACTCAATGGCATCATTGGCAGTCATAATGCCACCTTGGCCAATAATTGGCACATTGTGATGTTTACTTACCTGATAGACTTGATGTACTTTAAGTAAAGCTACTGGCTTAATGGCCGGTCCGGATAAGCCACCTTGATTATTACCAATAACAGGTTGTCTTGTTTCGGTATCAATAGACATACCCATCAAGGTATTGATCACCGCCAAGCCATCAGTGCCAGCATCGATACAGCGTTGAGCGCTTAAGCCAATATCGGTTTGGTTGGGTGATAATTTAGTAATGATGGGTTTGCTGGTATTTTGACGACAAATGTCAACCACGCGGTATGACATGTCAGGGTCATTACCAAAGGCTACGCCACCTTCTTTAACGTTAGGGCATGAAATATTGATCTCAATGGCGTCAATATCAGAATCATCAAAGCGCTTGGCAATCTCACCGTATTGTTCCACAGAGGAGCCTGAAATATTAATAATAAAACGAGTTTCAGTTTTATCAAGGTTGGGCATAATATCGTTGATCACTACATCAGCACCAGGATTTTGTAGGCCAATGGCATTAATCATGCCTTGAGGTGTTTCAGTAACTCGGCTAGGAATATTGCCAAGGCGTGGCTCTAGTGTCGTACCTTTGAGACATATGGCACCGACATCGGTATTAGAAAAACCGTCGATTCGGGTGTATTCTTCGCCAAAGCCAACACAGCCAGAAAGTAGTACGATTGGCGAGTCTAGCTCAAGGCCACAAAATTGAGTTTTTAAGTTATTATGCATACGCCATATTATACATTTTTGCTGTTAAATCTTAATCCAAAAATAGAAAATGAAAATCTAATTGCCTTAGATTTAGACGTTTATCTGGAATTTGTACATTTGCAGACAATATTTTTTAAAGTAGCCTGACACCATTATT
>NZ_JAQRMS010000072.1 GCF_028599055.1 Candidatus Thioglobus sp. | reverse complement strand
GCGTAAAATATCAATTTATTCTGTTCAATATCTTCTTAATGGTCTAAAATAACCCTCTTAATATTATTGCTACTGCTAACCAACATTTAAGGGTTTGCAGTGCGGTAGCCGTTGTACAATTGGTGTAAACATCTTCACCATTTAATAAAAAAATGAAAGATAATATTATTTTAGAAAAATCTTTTGAGTTTGCCGTTAGAGTTGTAAACCTATACAAGCACTTAAGCAAAGATAAGAGAGAATATGTTTTATCAAAACAACTGATTCGATCAGGCACATCAATTGGTGCAAATATTAATGAAGCGCAGGCCGCTCAAAGCAAGAAAGATTTTATAGCTAAAATGGCAATAGCCAGCAAAGAGGCCAGAGAAAGTAAATATTGGATAGATCTACTAATAAAAACTGATTACCTAAACAGTAATGACAATCACACAAAAAGCTTACTCAGCGAAATAGAAGAGATAATAAAACTATTAACCTCAATAGTAAAAACCGGTCAAAACAAACAGTGACTAATTCAAAATTAAACATTAAGCACTCATCATTCAAAATCACACCAGTGATTTTGTCTGGCGGTTCAGGCACACGTCTTTGGCCGCTATCTCGCAAGCAATATCCTAAGCAGTATTTACCTTTAGTGGGTGATAACACTATGCTTCAAGAAACCATTCTGCGATTAAACGGTTTAGATAATCTTGCGGATCCGATTATTGTTTGTAATGCTGATCACCGTTTTTTAGTAGCCGAGCAATGTCAACAAATTGATATTAAAAATCCAACAATATTATTAGAGCCTGTTGGCAGGAACACTGCACCTGCCATTGCCGCCGCTGCACTACAATCACTTAATCAAACAGATGATTCGGTATTACTAGTTTTATCGGCTGACCATGTTATTCAAGATATTGAAGCGTTTCATGCAGCGATTAATATAGCAAGCCAACAAGCGCAAGCAGACAAACTAGCAACCTTTGGCATTGTGCCAACTGATGCTAATACGGGTTATGGTTATATTAAATCTTCTGAAGAAAATATTGGCGGTACATATAAGGTTGAAGAATTTGTTGAAAAGCCAGACTTAAAAACTGCTGAGTCATATTTGGAGCAAGGTAATTATCTTTGGAACTCTGGCATGTTTATGTTTAAGGCGTCTACGTTAATTGACGAGCTAAGTACCCATTCACCAGATATTATTAAATCAGTCAATGATGCTATTAATAATGCCAAGCAAGATCTTGACTTTATCCGCCTTGATAAACAAGCATTTGAGTCATCTCCATCTGATTCTATTGATTATGCACTTATGGAGAAAAGTGATAACGTAGTTGTTGTATCACTAGATGCCCAGTGGAATGATATTGGCGCCTGGTCCGCACTACATGATATCGGCACAAAAGATGCCAATGGCAATGTAATCAAGGGTGATGTTATCGCACAAGATACCACTAATACTTATATCAATGCCAATCATCATATGGTCACAACTATTGGTGTAGATAATCTGATTGTTGTTGATACGCCTGATGCCACACTCATAGCAACCAAAGAGAAGGCGCAACAAGTCAAAAAAATCGTCGAACAACTAGAAATTCAAAATTCAACATTAAACATTCATCATTCCAAGGTCCACAGACCTTGGGGTTGGTACGATTCTATTGAAATGGGCGAGCACTTCCAGGTAAAAAGACTGCATGTCAATCCAGGCGCAAAACTATCCCTTCAAATGCATCACAAACGCGCAGAGCATTGGGTAGTGGTCAGTGGTACGGCGACAGCCATTAATGGTGAAGAAGTATTGACATTAAAAGAAGGTGATTCAACTTATATTCCAATCGGTATAACACACGCTCTAGAGAATAAAACCAACGAGCCACTAGAAATCATCGAAGTACAAAGTGGCACTTACCTGGGTGAAGATGACATTGTAAGATTTGAGGATATTTACGGTAGAGTTGAGGATTAATGCATACATGAGTGATTTGATTACAAATAATGTCGATACCCAGATAAAAGACAAAATCTACACAGTTCGTGGATTGCAAGTAATGTTGGACATGGATTTAGCAGATATCTATAATGTTGAGCCAAAAAGATTAAATGAGCAGGTTAAGAGAAATATTGAAAGATTTCCTGAAAAATTTAGATTCCAATTAACAAAAGATGAGTATGAAAACTTGAGGTCGCAATTTGCGACCTCAAGTTTGAGTCCTAAGGGTAGCGAGCTACAGCATGGTGGAAGAAGATATTTACCCCATGTATTTACAGAGCAAGGTGTATCCATGCTCAGTGCAGTTTTGACAAGCAAGGCAGCAGTAGAAGTAAGTATTAAAATCATGGATAGCTTTGTAAATATGAGAAAATTCATATCTGCAAACAACACCGTATTTCAACGACTTGAAACACTAGAACAAAACCAACTCATCACCAACTCAAACATAGATAAAATCTTCACCGCAATAGAGGCTAAAACCATTAAAGAGCAAACCAGCGGCATATTCTTCAAAGACCAAATGTATGACGCACACTCATTCATCTCAGACCTATTAAGAAAAGCTACTAAATCAATCGTTTTAATAGACAACTCCATAGATGATATAACGCTAACTCTATTCTCAAAAGTCCCAGACATCAAAGTCACCATATACACCCATACCCAAACAAAACAGCTAAAACTAGACCTAGAGAAATACAAGCAACAGTACAGTAACATCACCATCAAAACTTTCAAAGAGTCGCACGACAGATTTCTAATCCTCGACGATAACGAAGTCTACCTAATCGGCGCCAGTTTAAAAGACCTAGGTAAAAAATGGTTCGGATTTTCAAAGCTCGATATCTCATCAATAGACGCTATTTTAAAGAGATTGGAGTAAGTTTGAAAATAGAGATAAAAAGTGCAACTTGCCAGATTTTGCATTGTAATACGGGATATAAGGCAATATTGCCTTATACTAACTGTTAGCACCAGAAAAGTATTCCAAAGGAAATGCATAAGTGAAATTGACCAAACTACAACACGATAAACTTACGAAGCATCTCGCTGAGAAATGGAAAGCACCTGTCTCGTGTGCGGTCTGCGGTAAAAATGATTGGAATGTCTCTGATGGTTTGTATGAACTTCGTGAATTTCATGGTGGTTCAATGGTGATAGGCGGTTCAGCCTTGATCCCTGTCAGTCCAGTAACATGCAATAATTGTGGAAACACCGTCTTAATAAACCCTCTTATTGCTGGTATTGAGCTAAAAGGGGGCAATAATGAGTAATAAGAATTCAGGGACATTCCAAACTTCTGATCGCAAAGTTCAAACATGTATTCCTTCTGCTATTGAGATGTCAGTGAGAGAAGTTGATTGGAAACGAATATATAGGAAGATTAAAACCATCCCCAGACACACCTCTATTTATCAAATTATTACATCTGTTTCTTGGGGCGTAGCTGTTTCAGCTGGAACCACTCTTATTCCCTTATATCAATCAACAACTGGCACTGAATCTTGGGTAAAACCAACATTCTGGGTCATAGCATTAGCGTCACTAATCATTGGATATATATCACAAAAATACGAAAAAGATCGCAATTCATTCATAGCGGCAACGAGTGAAGAAATCGAAAAGGATATGCAGGAGATTTACTATACGTTTTTTCCAAATCAGGGCTTAGATGAAGATTAGTGCTAACAATCACATCACCCGACCGCTTCAGTCGCTGCGCTCCTTTCGCGTCGGGTGATGTGAGGCGTTAGCACCATGAAGGAAAATTGATAAGTCTGGAAGATCAACTAACTGGTTGGACAAAGCCCTCCAGTGATGCTGAAAAAGACAAGCAAGATAGAACTGAGCGATTGATTCACATGCTCCTTTTGATAATTGCTCTTTAAAGGTTTATGCGAAAGGATCATATGCTAATAATACTAATGTGCGTACAGATAGTGATGTAGACATAGCTGTTGAATGTACTGATGTACTCTATTGGGGAGAAGCCGAAAAAGGAATACACAACCCTGGTAATAAATATAAGGGAGTATGGACACCATCAAAACTGCGAACAGAGCTTGTTGCTGCAATGAGAGGGAAATTTTCAAACCAAGTAGATGATTCAGGTTCTACAGCTATTCAAATAAACTCGAGCTCTGCACGAGTTGACGCTGATGTTGTTCCATGTTTTAGCTATCGCTACTACATGACACATGAATCAAGAGGTGGGACAAAAATATTCAAAAAGCAAGGTGGTAATATTGTTAATCACCCAAAACAGCAGCTTGAGTGCGGAATAGAAAAAAATAAAGATACAGGCTATTTGTATAAAAAAGGTGCAAGACTTCTAAAGCGAATTGAGAACAAAATGTCGGATGAAGGGGTGTTTCGTGAACTGCCATCATATTTTATCGAAAGCCTAGCATTTAATTGTCCAAATTCAGTATTTGATAGCCCATCATGGATTGAAAGACTTCGCGGTATGCTTTTTCATATTTGGGACGAACTTCAAGGAGATGAACCAGATAATGAACGTTGGGTTGAAGCAAATGATTGTTTCTATTTATTTCACTCGAATCAAAAATGGACAAGAAATGATGGGCGAGAGTTTGCTAAGGCCGCTTGGAACTATTTTGGGTTCAAATAATGCGTAACGTATTAATTAGAAATTCACTCTACTTATTGGTCGGAATATCAGCCATAGCATGGTTTTCATTGGCTTATTTTAATGACTTGGATCTCTCAAAAATGAAAGATTTTTTTGGTCTAGTGCCAAAGGTAGTTAGTATAGATCTGATAGCCATTGGTATTTTTGTTAAATGGGGATGGAAAATTAAAATTTTTCGAGGTTGGCTTGTACCATTTCCAGACTTGAACGGCACTTGGGTGGGTAATATTTACTCTGATTGGATAAACCCGAAAACAGGTGAGAAACCAGCTCCAATACCAGTGATGCTGACTATCAATCAATCATTTTTCCATGTGAGCTGTCTAATGCGCACCAGTGAAATGGAAAGTCACTCATACGTAGAGGGATTTGTTATTGATACAGATAGGCAGCTTAAAAATATTGCATACTCTTATACTAGCAAACCTCGACTAAGTATAAATGAAAGGAGTATTCCTCATGATGGAGCGGCAGTATTTCAGATTATTGAAACGCCTAAACCAAAACTAAATGGAAGATATTGGACGGAGAGAGCAACAAAAGGCGAAATAAAACTTGAGTACCATTCAAGTGAGTTATTAGAGGAATTGCCAGAATCACTTGGCGAACATCCGGTTACTGAAAATGAAAATAAGCGCTAACAAGGCGCTCGTTCGGACGCAAACTACGCTGTGCTCCGTTTGCGCCGCATAGCTTGTGCGTTTTATAAGCCCTAATATTTTTTTAGTGAATTTTCGTGGTAGAAAAAACCAATGACTAACAATTCAAAACTACCAGATTCAATTTTTAAAACAGTCATAGATTCAGCTCCACTCATCTCTATTGATATCTTACTCAAGAAAGACAACAAGATTTTATTAGGTAAACGCATAAACAAACCCGCACAAGACTACTTCTTCTCAACTGGTGGCAGAGTGCATAAGAATGAAACTATTACAAACGCAATGGCACGCATAGCTAAAAATGAGCTTAATATTACGGTAACATTAACACCCAAATTTATAGGCGTATTTGAGCATTTTTATGATGACAGTATCTACAAGGATGTATCAACCCATTATGTAAATCTGGCTTATGAATATGAAGTGCAAGAGATTCCAGATTTACCAGCTGAACAACATAGCGAATACCAATGGTTTACCATTGATAAGTTATTAAAAAGTAAACAAGTACACAAATACGTAAAGGATTATTTTAGGAAATCATGAATTCAAAATTAAACACTAAAAATTCAACATCAAAGCAATCAAAGGTTGCGCTAATCACCGGCATCACCGGACAAGACGGTGCTTACCTTGCTGAATTCTTATTAGAAAAAGGCTATGAGGTTCATGGTATTAAACGCAGGTCGTCGTCTTTTAATACGGACCGTATTGATCATCTTTATCAAGATCCACATGAGTCCA
>NZ_JAQRMS010000071.1 GCF_028599055.1 Candidatus Thioglobus sp. | reverse complement strand
TTCGGATGGCGTTCTTCAGTTAACTGTAGATTGACCATTGACGGCGCTAAGTAAGTCAGCATGCCGGCAGAGTCAATCGCCACGTTATTACCCGCTTTGGCTTTGAGTTGTTCAATATCTTTGTCACTTCCGGTGACCCAACGTGCTGTGGCAACCGCAATAGCTTCAAATTGACAATCAACACCGTATTCATACTTAAGGCGGTGAGCCACGACATCAAACTGCAAAATACCAACCGCACCTAAAATTTGCGAAGAATTAATAATTGGGCGAAAGACTTGGGTGGCGCCTTCTTCCGAAAGCTGATCCAGGCCTTTTTGCAAAGCTTTGGCTTTTAAAGGATCTTTAAGTTGGGCGCGACGAAACAATTCAGGTGCAAAGTTTGGAATGCCTTTAAATTCTAGCTTTTCACCTTGAGTGAATGTATCACCAATGGCAATACCGCCATGATTATGAATGCCGATAACATCGCCTGCATAGGCCACTTCAGCCGAACTACGTTCGCGCGACATAAAGGTAACCGCATTGGCAATTTTGATTTGTTTGCCAGTCGATACCTGTAAAACCTTCATGCCTTTTTTATACTCACCACTAACAATACGCATAAAGGCTAAGCGATCATGATGTTTAGGATCCATGTTGGCTTGAATTTTAAAAACAAAGCCGGTGAGTTTGGTTTCATCTGGCTTAACTTCGCGCACGTCAGATTCTCTGTTTTTTGGCGTTGGTGCATATTCAATAAAACCATCCAATAAATTTTGAATGCCAAAATTAGAAATAGCTGAGCCAAAGAAAACTGGGGTTTGCTTACCTGCGAGAAACGCCTCTAAATCAAATGGCGTGGTGGTTTCGGTAATCAGTTCAACCTCATCACGCATCTCGGTAGCAACATCAGCGCCCAGAATTTTATCCAGCTCTGGGTTGTTAACGCCATCAATGATAATGTTGTCACCAATTTCAGAGTTCTTGCCCGCTTCATAGAGGTAGACTTTATCTTCGAGTAAATGCACCACACCTTTGAAACGTTTACCCATGCCAATTGGCCAAGTTATGGGTGCACACTCAATATTAAGCACAGTCTCTACCTCATCCATAAGATCAATTGGCTCTTTACCTTCTCGATCAAGCTTGTTGATGAAGGTTAAGATGGGTGTGTCACGCAAGCGACATACTTCCATGAGTTTAATGGTGCGCATCTCAACACCTTTAGCAACGTCAATCACCATGAGTGCTGAATCAACCGCAGTTAAGGTACGATAGGTGTCTTCTGAGAAGTCTTCATGTCCTGGGGTATCAAGTAAGTTAATGACGTGATTGTCATAATCAAATTGCATGATAGAGGAGGTAATAGAAATACCTCTTTCTTTTTCCATTTCCATCCAGTCGGAAGTTGCATGCGCACTTGCTTTTCTTGCCTTAACGCTGCCAGCAGTTTTAATGGCACCGGCGTATAGCAATAGCTTTTCAGTGACCGTGGTTTTACCTGCGTCAGGGTGAGAGATAATCGCAAAGGTGCGACGTTTAGAAACTTCAGACATGTTAATTCTTGTTAGTAATAATTAATTCAACGCCAGCTTCATCGAACATGGCTTTAGATAATTGGACACTTTCATTCCAATTGTCTAATTCTTTGGATTTTTCCACCACCACTTTTTTAATGCCTACTTGAATAATACCTTTAGCACATTCAGAGCAAATGGGTAAGCCGTAAACATACAAAGTGGCGCCGTCTAATGAAGTGCCAGAGTAGGTGGCGTTGTAAATTGCATTCATTTCGGCGTGAACCACGAGTTTGTATTTGGTTTCGCGATGATGATAACGCTCACTAGAATCGCCAATGCCACGAGGAAAGCCGTTAAAACCTTGAGATAAAACTTCTTTCTTGCTACCAACGGTAACAGCGCCTACTTGGGTTGATGGGTCTTTTGACCAGGTGGCCACTTCGGCCGCCAAAGCTAAGTAGCGCTTATCCCATTTATCTAATGTATCCATTTAGCGTATTTTAATGGATGCTAGGCTGACCAATACTAAGATTAAGGTAACCATCCAAAAACGCACGATAATTTTTGGCTCTGAAATACCCTTCTTTTCAAAATGATGATGAATAGGCGCCATGAGAAAGAAGCGTTTTTTGGTGCGTTTGTAATAAGCCACTTGAATGATAACCGACACTGTTTCAGCAACAAACACACCACCCATAATGAATAGTAAGATTTCTTGACGAAGAAGAATAGCGATTACTGCCAAAATAGCACCAAGTGCTAATGAGCCCACGTCACCCATAAATATTTCGGCTGGATAGGTGTTAAACCATAAAAACCCTAAGCCAGCACCCATCAGTGCTGCACAAATAACGAACAGCTCACTGGTACCCGGCATGAACGGCATGTTGAGGTAGTTAGAGAAATTGTAATTACCACTGATGTAGGCAAATAAAGCCAGAGCGCCAGAGATTAAAATCACCGGCATGATGGCTAGTCCGTCTAAGCCATCAGTTAAGTTAACCGCGTTAGAGCTACCCACAATCACAAAATAGCTTAAAACTAAAAATCCCGCCACGCCCAAAGGTAACGTTACCTCCTTGACAAATGGAATAAGTAGCTCGGTTTGCAAAGGTGTATCGATACCGAATACAATCCAAAGGCCGATAATAATAGCGCCCATAGATTGACCCAACATTTTTTTGCGAGAACTAAGCCCATCAGAAGATTTGTGTTTGATTTTTAAGTAATCATCAATAAAGCCAATACCACCAAAGATAACGGCTGTGGCTAGTACAATCCACAAATATACATTAGACCAATCTGCCCAAACTAATGAGCTAACAATAAAGGCGAATAAAATCATGACACCACCCATAGTCGGTGTGCCTGATTTGGCTAAATGAGACTCAGGGCCGTCAGTTCTAATCACTTGTCCGATTTGATAGAGGTGCAATTTTTTAATAAAATAATGCCCAAGTGCCAGACTGATTAATAAGGCTGCTAACATGGCTAAAACTGCCCTTAAGGTTAAGTAATTTAAAACCTCAAAGCCTGAATCAAATTGCGTTAAAAAATTGATTAATTCTAAAAACATGGTTAATTACTCAATATCGTTAATTGACAACAATTCCAATTTAAAAATTAGAATGCTGTCGGTGGATAGCCCACCACGATCACTGTCGCCATAGATTTGATAATAAGGTGCAATCAGGGTGCGAATTTCACCGACGCCCATGGCTAATACCGCTGTGTCAATGATGCTAATAATGGTGCCAGATCCTGCTGCAAATGGTAAAGGTTCACCTGCTTCTCGCATGTTGGTGCCATCATCTAGGTCAATGGTTAAGTTAACTTTAACCAAATCTCCTTTGTTGGGTTTATTCTCATTACCGGGTTGATTGATTTCTATAAAGTGACCCTGTTCAGAAATATGCGCCCTGGGGTGGTTTGCCTCAACAAAAGCCTTGAGTTTGGCTTTTTTAGCCATTGTCTTGCGATCTTCCATGCTGGCATAATGTGCATTGGCTGTGTTAAATGCAGCTTCATCTGTTTTAAAATTGTTGGCTTTTTCACCCACTCGAATAATGTTTACTTTACGAATAAAGTCATCTTGTTTAATGCTGTTGACCACATCCATGCCTTCAATTACTTGACCAAAAACTGTGTGTTTTCCATCAAGCCAAGGTGTGGCGGTATGGGTGATAAAAAATTGAGAACCGTTTGTATTTGGGCCAGAATTGGCCATGGATAAAATGCCGCCACCGTGATGGCTTAAATCAGTAATTTCATCATTAAACTGATAGCCCGGGCCACCCGTGCCATTGCCTTTTGGATCGCCACCTTGGATCATAAAGTTGTCAATAACTCGGTGAAATTTTAAACCATTGTAAAAAGGCTTTCCAGTTTGAATGTTGGAGTGTTTAGTGCCTTCGGCTAAGCCAACGAAGTTGATGACGGTTAGTGGTGTTTTTTCATACTCAAGTTGAACAATGATGTCGCCTTGATTGGTATGTAGATTAGCATATAAGCCGTTGTCTAATTTAGCGTGAGCAGTAGAGAGAAAAAACAGCGTAAAAAGTGATAGAAAAAAGCGCATAGTAGTATCGAAAAAATTAATTATGATACCTCAAATCACAATAAAAATATGCTTAACAATACGGTAAAATACCACATATATTTTGAACTTTTACGAACTAGGAGAAAGCAATGTCTTTATTAATTACTGATGAATGCATTAACTGTGATGTGTGTGAGCCAGAGTGTCCGAATGATGCTATTTTTATGGGTGATGAAATCTATGAAATTGATGGTGATTTATGCACGGAATGTGTTGGTCATTTTGATGAGCCGCAGTGTGTAGAAGTTTGCCCGGTTGATTGCTGTTTGCCTGATAAAAATCGTGTGGAAACCGAAGAAGAGTTGTTGGCTAAATTAAAATAAGCATAAGTTAGACATAAAAAAAGGCGACCCTAAGGTCGCCTTTTTTGTTGTTAGGTGATTAGTGTTATTTCCCTAATACATTTTTAAGAGCAGCTAAGCATAATGCGATATTCTCTTTTCTAGAAGAGTGGCCCATTAAGCCAATACGCCAAACTTTGCCTGCATAAGCGCCTAAACCAGCACCAATTTCTAGGTTGTAATCATTAAGTAAAGTTGAACGCACTTGCGCATCGTCAACACCTTCAGGAATAAAGACAGAGTTTAATTGTGGCAGGCGATCAGCTTCATCAACTAAGAAATTAATGCCCATTGCTTCAAGGCCAGTTTTTAACTCTTCATGGTTTTTCTGATGACGAGCCCATGAGTTTTCAAGGCCTTCGTCAGTAATCATGACTAATGATTCGTGTAAGCCGTAAAGTGTATTAACAGGCGCTGTGTGGTGGTAAGTGCGTTTAGCACCTTCGCCCCAGTAGCCCATCACTAGGTTCAAATCTAAGAACCAAGAGGTTACCGGTGTTTTACGATTTTTTACTTTGGTTAATGCACGCTCGTTAAAGCTAACCGGTGAAATGCCCGGCATGGCTGATAAACACTTTTGTGTGCCTGAGTAAATGGCGTCAATTTCCCATTCGTCAACACGAAGCTCGCTACCAGCAAGAGAGGTTACTGCATCAACAATGGTAACGCAATCATGATTGTGTGCGATTTGACATAAAGTCTTGGCATCAGAGCTTGCACCGGTAGAAGTTTCAGCATGCACAAATGCTAGAATTTTTGCATCTGGATTATCTGCTAGCGCTTGTTCAACTTTGTCAGTTGATACTGCCACGCCCCAATCATCTTCAACAACAATAGCTTCACCACCAAAACGAGTGATATTTTCTTTCATACGCATGCCGAAAACACCATTGATACAAACAACCACTTTATCACCTGGCTCAACTAAGTTAGCAAAACAAGTTTCCATACCGGCAGAGCCTGGCGCTGAAACTGGCATGGTTAGCTCATTTTCAGTTTGGAAAATATACTTTAAACCTTCTTTGGTTTCGTTCATCATGCCAACAAAAGTTGGGTCAAGGTGGCCAATAGTAGGGCGCGCCATGGCTGATAAAATTCTAGGGTGAACATCAGAAGGGCCTGGACCCATTAAAGTTCTTACAGGTGGATTGAATGATTTCATAATCTTTTTGTGGTTAATCAATTTAAAGAAGCTATTATAATTGCTCGCATGTCAATTATTCAAGAATTATCTCACGTACTACCTAAGGGTATTGTACTCACGGGCGAGGAGAATACTCGCCCATTTGAGTGCGATGGCTTGAGTGTTTATCGTCAAAAGCCTTTGGCAGTTGTTCTGCCTGAAACCATCGAGCAGATCAAACAAGTACTAGAGATTTGCAAAGCAAACAATACGCCAGTAGTAACACGCGGCGCTGGTACAGGTTTGGCAGGTGGCGCAATGCCACTAGAAAAATCTATTGTTTTAGGCTTGTCAAAACTAAATCAAGTTAAGCGTATTGATGCGGATAAGCAATTAGCAGTTGTTGAGCCGGGGGTGAGAAATATCGCTATTAGTGAAGCTGTTGCTGGTTACGGGTTGTATTATGCACCTGATCCATCCAGTCAAATTGCATGTAGTATTGGCGGTAACGTGGCTGAAAATTCAGGCGGCGTGCATTGTTTGAAGTACGGTCTAACTGTGCACAATGTTGAATCGGTAAAAATTTTAACCATTGATGGTGAAGAATTAATATTATCAAGGAGTGACCAAGGGTTGGGATTATTAGCACTCATGAATGGCTCTG
>NZ_JAQRMS010000070.1 GCF_028599055.1 Candidatus Thioglobus sp. | reverse complement strand
CATACCTACGTAGCATAGGCGTCTTTCTTCATCCAGCAGATGTGGTTCATCCTTGGATTGTCTAGAAGGAAACAAATCCTCTTCAAGACCCCCTAAAAATACATTGGGAAATTCCAAGCCTTTAGCAGAGTGAATGGTCATTAGTTGCACATTGTCAGCAGCTGGAGTGTTGGCGTCACCGCTTGAATCTAGCGAGGCGAGTGAGATAAACCCAACCACCTCATTCATTTCACTATCTTCCTCATGATTGTATTGCTTGGCAGCAGAAATCAACTCCTCGAGGTTTTCTTTTTTACTGCCAGCTTTGTCGGTTTTATCGTTGCTGTAATGTGCCATTAAGCCGGATTCTTTTAATAAATAAGCCACTTTTTCACTTAACTCTAAATGCTTGCTGTCATCGGCCATGTGCTCAATCAGCTGGATAAATCCAGTGAGCGCATTAGCAGCGCGCGTTGGTAGGGCTGGCACTACTTGTCTGGCGGCTTGAAATAAATTAGTGTGCTCATCACGTGCAAATTCTCGCACCTTTTCCAGAGTTGCGTTGCCAATCCCGCGTGTTGGAAAATTCACCACACGCTCAAAGGCGACATTATCAGCCGAGCTTTCAATCATGCGTAGATAGCATAAGGCATCTTTAATTTCAGCGCGCTCAAAAAAACGTAAGCCACCATAAATAACATAAGGAATATTGTATTTAATCAGCGCCTCTTCAAACACACGAGACTGTGCGTTTGATCGATACAAGATGGCATTGTCGCTAGCTTTATCGCCATCTTTTATATTTTTTTGAATAGCACGAACCACATAATCTGCTTCATCGGTTTCAGTGCGCGCTTCATAGATATTAATCAGATCACCATTGCCAGAATCTGTCCATAATGATTTACCCATGCGATTAGAATTATTGGCAATCAAGGCATTAGAGGCTGATAAAATATTTCCGGTTGAGCGATAATTTTGCTCAAGGCGAATGGTTTGTATGGGTGCAAAATCAGTTTCTAATTTGGTGATATTTTCAATTTTTGCACCACGCCAACCGTAAATTGATTGATCATCGTCACCCACGCAAAATACTTTATTATTGCCGGTGAATAATTGTTGGATCCATTTATATTGCACGGTATTGGTATCTTGAAACTCATCCACCAAAATATGAGAAAAGCGAGCTTGATAATGCTCGAGTAGCTCAATATTGTTTTTTAGTAGTTCATAGCTTCGTACTAGTAATTCAGCAAAATCAATTAAATCATTGGCGCGACAATGCGCCTCATACAGTACAAAAACTTCCAAGCTTTTTTTAACAAAAAAGTTATAACCCGGATCTACGTCTTGTGCGCGTACACCTTCATCCTTTTGCTGGTTAATAAACCACTGCACTTTTCTAACTGGAAATTTAGATTCATCAATGTTGTTTTCTTTCATCAAGCGCTTAATAAT
The DNA here is from genome assembly GCF_028599055.1 of Candidatus Thioglobus sp. Lineage (GTDB taxonomy): Bacteria > Pseudomonadota > Gammaproteobacteria > PS1 > Pseudothioglobaceae > Thioglobus_A. The sequence goes on along the minus strand of NZ_JAQRMS010000070.1, from coordinate 5,065 downwards.
GCGCATTTGATCTTGAGCGTCAAGTATTTGAAAACCAGAAGTCAATCCGGCTTTTTCATAATGCGTACGCAATAGACGATGCGCCAAGCCATGGAATGTGCCTACCCACATGCTTTGAATAGGGCGTCTTAATAAGGCACCAAGTCGTTCGCGCATCTCTGCAGCGGCCTTATTAGTAAAGGTAACGGCCAAAATGCTGTCAGTATGAATATTTTTTTGCGTGACTAAATAAGCAATGCGATGTGTTAAGACACGCGTCTTACCACTGCCTGCACCCGCTAGTATTAAGGCATTCTGAGTATCATCGAGTGCAACTGATTGATGTTGTTTGTCATTTAAACCGTTGGTTATTTCTGATAAATTCATGGATTTTTCTTGCCTTATGGAATTTAATGGTTATAATATTATCTTTCTCTTATGTCAGTTGAAAAACGCTCTGATATAAGCAACAAAATTATAAACATTATTTAAGGAGTAACAGCAATGACTTACTACGAAGGCGTTAAAAAAATGGAAGAAATGGGCGTAAACGACAACTACATTCAAGGGTGGGTTGCAGGCTTCTTAGAAAATCCTGAAATTGAAGAGCAAAGAAAAACTGAAGCGTATGAAGCTGGCTACGAAGATGGTCAAGATCATTCAGACGAAAACTTCGCTAACTTTTGTTAATCCTTAAGTAGTTGAATGTTATAAAAGCCCCTGACGGGGCTTTTTTTACGTCTATGAATAAATGGAATCAGCAAGCCAGAAAAGTGCTTAAAGGCGCTAATCAGAGTAATGAATTTTTCAATACTCAGGTGTTTTCTGATCATAAATTTCCGATCAAAATCCCCCTGGAATATGCTCAGCTGATTGATCCAAACAATCCGAATGATCCGCTGCTAAAGCAAGTGCTTCCACAAATACAGGGTGTTGATAACGCTTATTCATTGTCACCCCTAAATGATGAGCAGCATTCACCGGTTGATGGGTTGATTCACAAATACCCTAACCGAGTATTGTTAATCACTTCTCAGGTTTGTGCTATCCATTGCCAGTATTGTTTTAGGCAAAATTTTGATTATACGCAGCATGATGCGTTGAGCAATTGGCCAGCGGTTGAAGCTTATATTGAAAAGCAGCTTGCGGTTAATGAAGTTATTTTAAGTGGGGGTGATCCACTTAGTTTGAGTGATGAAAAACTTGAGCAACTAATCAAAAAAATTGAAAATTTTAAACATATCACAACGCTGCGTATTCATTCTCGCTCAATAGTGGTTATTCCAAGTCGAATTACCGCTAAATTAGAGAAAATACTAGCAAAAACACGGCTAAAAGTGGTCCTGGTGACTCATATTAATCATGCAAATGAGTTATCATCAGCATTTTGCAAAAATATCGAAAAAATTGAAAATGTGACTTTGCTGAATCAATCAGTACTGTTAAAAGGCGTTAATGATAATTTAGACACGCTAACAAAGCTTAGTCTTGAGTTGTTTTCAGCAGGAATCTTGCCTTATTACTTACACATGTTGGATAAAGTGAAGGGTGCTGAGCACTATTTTGTGACAGATGAAAAAGCGCTTAAATTACACCGCCAGCTGCAAGCCAAGTTGAGTGGCTATTTAGTACCGAAGTTGGTGCGTGACCAAGGAGAAAGCGCTAAAACTTGGTTATACCATATTCAATAAATAATTACACCAATACAAGCTCACCTTCACGGCATTTTTATTTATAAAAAATATAAGCCTTATCAATAAGTAAGGCTAGATTTTTTACCAACAAAACTACCATAAATATAACCCTGTATTAATATAATTATTTATTGAATATGGTATTACTTTGAAATCGCCGCTTGCAAAGATTCGATATCCATCTCACCCATTCTAAAGTCAACTAACTGACCTTCAGGATTGTAAACATACGTGGTTGGCATGCCAAATACTTCGCCAAATCTTGAAAATTGTGGCCCGTTATTTTCATCAAATAAAATAATCGGGTAGCTAACCATAAAGGTGTCGGTGAAATCAGCAATGGCGCGTTTATCAGCTTGTTCATAGTCAAGACCTAGGATCAGTACTTTATCTTTATTGGTTTCGTAAAATTCTACAAAAGCAGGAATTTCCTTTAAACAAGGCGGACACCAAGTAGCCCAAAAATTAACCACTAAGTATTTTCCTTTGGTAGTTTGATCCGTGTGAATAGTGCCCTGTGTATCAGTTAATGAAAAAATAGGGGTTGTTATTTTCCCGGCTTGATCACGCGCCTGTTTGGCAGCGTCAACAATTTCATTAACCGTAATTGCGTGGGCGTATCCTGATAACAGCGCAAGTATAATAAGTAGTTTTTTCATAATAATATTTATAATGAGTACAATAATTTATCACAATCCAAGATGTAGTAAATCTCGATCAACCCTAGGAATTTTAGAGCAAAAGAGCACTGACTTTGAAGTAATTAAATACCTTGATACACCACCAACCGCAGACGAATTAAAAGCACTGTTAGTTGAGCTTGATATGGACGCAAGATCACTCATGCGCACGTTTGAAGCGCCGTACAAAGATAACAATCTAGACGATGAATCATTAACGAAAGATCAGTTAATACAAGCAATGATTGACAATCCGATCTTAATTGAACGCCCTATTGTAAAAACTGACAAAGGGGTTGTAATTGGCAGGCCGCCAGAAAACGTTCTAGCGATTCTTTAGCTTAAGACTATTCGTCAACTAGTAGGGTAGATAGGTGGCCTTCACGTCCTTCGATATTTGAGTAGTAAACATCATCGAGTCCGTCCACCACAGAAGTGGCTACTTCTTCAACGGCTAAAATTGCATCACTCCAGGCGCTTAAGTGTTTGAATTCAGCAATAGACAAAGCGTTATCAGTAAATTCATTAATCCAAGCTAGGCGCATAAAGATCGGCGCTAGAGCGGCGTCAATCATGTTGAAGTCGCTGCCGTTAAAAAAAGCATCACTATTTTTGGCTGATTCTAGTTTAGCTAATTTATTAAACAAAGCCTCTTTTGAGGCGTTGAATTTATCCTTGTCACCCGTTACTAAGCCAAATAAATCATCAAACATGGCAGATGAAAAAGCAATCCAAGAGCGATTATTAGCCTTTTGCACAACATTATCAGGATGGATAGAAGTGGTGCTAATATCATTAATAAATTCAGTAATCACAGACGATTCAAACACAATTTGATCATCCACTTTTAATAGCGGCACTTGCCCCGTTGGTGAGATTTCTTTAAACCAATCTGGCGGATCCATGGGGTTGATGTAGGTAATTTCAAAGTCAATCTTCTGTGTATTAAGCAAAATAATTGCACGTTGTGCAAAAGGGCAAAGTTTAAAGCTAATAAGTTCTAATTTCATAATGATGTTTATTGATTTTTTGATGCGATTATACCGCTAACCATTAGCAAGCTTTTTGTTCTTCTGCAAGGCGGGCAATCAAAATATTGATCAAGCATAGGTGGAACTATGTGATTGAAATATTTTAATTGTTCAACGCAGTCAGAAGGGCAAAAGCTGCCGCTAATCACGATGGTAGGGGTGGTTGGTTAATAATGAATGGGCACGATATAGTTGCTCAACGGCTAGTAATCTTGCCATGGAATGGGGTAAGGTTAAATTGGATAACCCCCAGAGTTGATTGGCATGGTTTTTTACCTCGTCACTAAGCCCATCTGCACCACCAATAATAAGCGAAATAGTTTCGCCATTTTGTTGCCAATCACCCAAATATTTGGCAATGGTTTTAGTGCTGTGTTGTTTACCATGTTCGTCAAAGGCAATGACCAGGCTTGAATCTTTACTGGCTTTAATAATAAGCTCGCCTTCAAGTGCTTTAATTTGCTCAATATTTTTGCCTTTGCGCTTTTGTGCCTCTAGGGAAATCAGGTTAAAATTAAGTTGCGCAGGCAGTTGTTTTTGATAATGATTAATCCCGGTTTGTATCCAATCTGGCATTTTTTTACCAATAACAACCAAGTTAATCTTCATGGCTATTAGTCGTTATCAGTACCGGTCCAAAGTTTTTCTAGCTTGTAAAACTCTCTGGTTTTTTCAGTCATCACATGCACCACTACTTCGGCTAAATCTACCAAAACCCAGTGGCCAGTTTCTGTGCCCTCGACACCTGAAACTTGCATGCCAAGGCGTTTTGCTTCAATTTTAATGTTGTTGGCAATACCACGAACGTGCTGAACAGAGCGACCTGTGGCAATTACGATAGCTTCAATATCAGCACTTTGATCAAGTACTTTAAGCGTTACAATATCCTCGCCTTTTAATTCGTCAATGGTGTCGGTAACAACTTTTAGTTGTGCTTCTAGGTTTAGGCTCATGGTTTTATCTCAAATAATTAATAACGCTGGCAGGCAGGAGCTCAGCCAAGTTTTGCTTAGCGCGTATTTTACCATTAGCCGTCGTGTCAAACAAAATACCTCGAATTTTGCTAGAGGAAATATCGTGTAAGTTAGTATTGGCAAAATATAGTAGCCCTGCGCCTTGCTTGGCAAGTTCAGATTTATGCTTAACCAATTTAAAATGATAAGTATCAGCAGGTTTTTCTTGGCCAGGCCTTGCTAGTACAATTAAGTGACAGTACTGCTGAAATTCAAGATAATCTTTCCAGCTACTGAGCTGCTTAAAGCTATCCATGCCAATAATTAGACAAATAGATTGTTGCGGGTATTGGTGTTTAATCTGCTTAAGTGAGTGAATGGTATAAGACTCAACATCTGAATTAATTTCGCGTTCATCAATTGCCAAATCTGGAAAATCTTGAACAGCTGCATGCAGCATATCTAGACGTTGTTGAGTTGAAAATGTCAAGGCGTTTTTGTGAACTGGCGCTTTGCAAGGCATTAAATATAGAGCTGACAAATCTAATTGTTGTTTAATTTGTACTGCGTTATTTAAATGCCCAAGATGAACAGGATCAAAGGAGCCACCAAAAAATCCAATCATAACATGGCTTGCACTTCTTTAAGGCTGAGTGCTTCAGTTGGATAGGCAACCAACCCTTGTGACATGCCTTCAACAAAGCGAACAAAATCTCGCTCGTTGTCCA
>NZ_JAQRMS010000007.1 GCF_028599055.1 Candidatus Thioglobus sp. | reverse complement strand
CAAGCCTTATACAAGCAGGGAAATGTGTCTGATGCAGCGGATAGCTTGTTCCTTACTCAATCAGCTTTGTCACATCAGATTAAAAAGCTAGAAAATTTAATTGATGGTTCAATTTTTGTGCGCCATTCAGATCCTTTTAAACTTACTCCACAAGGGCAAAAATTATTAGCGTTGGCCAGTGATGTACTGCCTCGCATTGAAATAACCGAAAAGCAGTTGATTCATTCAGAAGGTGGGCGCCTAAATATTGCGATTGAGTGTCACAGTTGTTTTGATTGGTTAATTCCAACACTGGATGTGTTTAGAGAAAAACAACCTAAGGTGGATTTTGATTTATCTTTGGCATTTAGTTTTGAGCCGATGGAGGCGTTGAAAAATTATGATGTGGATATGGTGGTTACATCTGATCCACTCGATGACAAGCAATTTGAGTATTTTCCGTTATTTGATTATCAGATGTTAATGGTGATGTCATTGGATAGCCCGCTTACTAAGAAGCCCTATTTAACTCCTGGAGATATTAAAGATCAAACCTTGTTGACGTATCCAGTGAGTCACGATCGACTTGACGTGTTTAATTATTTCTTAAAGCCTGCTAAGGTCAATCCTAAAACGACGCGCAAGGTTGAACTGCCTTTAATGATGATGCAATTAATGTTAAACAATCAGGGCATTGCTACCATGCCACAGTGGGCGCTTACAGATGACCAAAAGTCCAAAGTGGCATTAAAATCTTTAGGTAAAAATGGCATTTGGCGAACTTTATATTTGGCAGTGCGCAGAGTTGATAAAAAGCTTGGTTATATTAAGGAATTTGCTGATATTGCTAAACATGTTTCAAGTAAAAATCTAAATGATATTAAAGTAAAATAAATTGAAATTTTTTGAGATTTATTTAAAGGATATTATTAATGAGTGAGATTTATAATTTTAGCGCAGGACCTGCAATGCTTCCTAAGCAAGTACTTAATCAAATTCAAGGCGAATTGATTGAGTATGGCAATGCCAAAGCCTCGGTGATGGAGATTTCTCATCGTGGGGTAGATTTTATGCAAGTTGCGCAGAAGGCTGAGCAAGATCTGCGTGAGTTAATGAATATTCCTAATAATTACAAAGTGTTGTTTTTACAAGGCGGAGCATCGGCGCAATTTTCTATGGTGCCGATTAATCTGTTGCGTGGCAAAACTAGCGTAAATTACGCCAATACTGGGCATTGGTCAGTTAAGGCAATTGCTGAAGCTAAGCGCTATGCAGAGGTTAATATTTGTACAGATAGTAGTGCTAATAAATTTACTGATATTGATGATTTTTCTAATTGGAATATTGATCAAGATGCTGCGTATTTGCACTACATACCGAATGAAACGATTGCCGGTTTAGAGTTTGATTTTATTCCTGAGGTGGATATGCCGATTGTGGCTGATATGTCATCAACCATTTTGTCACGTGAAATTGACGTGTCAAAATTTGGGGTAATTTATGCAGGTGCACAAAAAAATATCGGCCCATCGGGGTTGACCATCGTTATTGTTCGTGAAGATTTAATTGGTGAAGTTGTACCAAAGCAACCTGTGTTGTTTGATTATGCAACACACGCTAACAATGACTCAATGTACAACACCCCTTCAACTTTCCCATGGTATGCGGCAGGGCGTGTGTTTGAATGGCTAAAAGACCAAGGTGGCATTGGCGCCATGGCAAGTGTCAATGAACGCAAAGCAGCTAAGTTGTATCAAGCAATTGATGGTTCTGATTTTTACTCAAATCCGGTTAATCCAAAATATCGTTCATGGATGAATGTGCCATTTATCCTTGCTAATGATAGTCTTGACAAAATGTTCTTGGAAAAGTCTTATAATGCTAACTTATTAGCGTTAAAAGGGCACAAGTCTGTGGGCGGTATGCGCGCTAGTATTTACAACGCAATGCCTGAGAGTGGTGTGGATGCATTAATAGAATTTATGGCTGATTTTGAGAAACAACATGGGTAAAAAAACGCTAGCAGAATTACGAGTTGAAATTGACGCACTGGATAAAGAGGTTCAGGCGTTAATTGGTAAGCGTGCTGATTTGGCCGGTGAAGTTGCCGAAGTGAAAAAAGCAGATGATGTTAATAGTGTTTTCTATCGACCAGAGCGTGAAGCGCAAGTGTTACGTTCAATTATTGAACGCAATGAAAGTCAGTTGAAAGATAAAGACATGGCGCATATTTTCCGTGAAATTATGTCAGCTTGCCTTGCTTTGGAGCAGCCACTTAATATTGCCTATTTAGGCCCAGAAGGGACATTCACCCAAGAAGCGGCACTCAAACATTTTGGCCATGCGGTATCAACACTTGACTGCGGTAGTATTGAGGAAATATTCCATCAAGTGGAAAAGGGTAATGCGCATTATGGCGTAGTGCCGATTGAAAACTCTTCTAATGGGGTGATTGGCGGCACAGTGGATATGCTTTATTCGCAAGATCTTAAAGTGTGCGGCGAGGTGGAAATTTCAATTCAGCATCAATTAATGAGTGCTGATCAATCAGCAGAAATTAAAGTTATCTATGCACATCAGCAGGCACTTGATCAGTGTCAGCGTTGGCTGGCCAATCATTATCCTAATGCCCAGTTGAGAGCGGTTGCTTCAAACGCACTAGCAGCACGCATGGTCAAAGATGAAATTGGCGCTGCTGCCATTGCCTCAGAAGCGGCGCTTAGCTTGTACGGTTTGGAGCGTATTGCAAAAAATATTGAAGATAAAACAGGCAATACCACTAGATTTTTAATCCTTAGTAAAGAGTCGGTTGAGCCATCAGGTGAGGATAAAACCTCCATTTTGGTGGTTACCAAGCATGAATCGGGCGCATTGTTTGATTTACTTGAACCGTTTAAAGATCAAGATATTAACATGATGCAATTGGCTCGTCATCCAATTCCGGGTGTTAAGTGGGAATATTTATTCTTAATTGATATCGAAGGTCATCAAGACGATGAAAAGGTTAAAAGCGCTTTGGCAGAAGTTGAGAAGCGAGTATTGAAAGTAGATGTATTAGGCTCATACCCAGTAGCTGTATTATGAGTGTTTGCGATAGTATCAAATCCCTGAATCCTTATCAGGGCGGTAAACCAATTAGTGAATTGCAACGTGAACTAGGGCTTGATCATGTGGTTAAGCTGGCTAGTAATGAAAATCCGCTGGGTATTGGTCAAAAAACCTTAGAAGCCATGCAGCAAGCAGTTACAGAGGTTGATCGCTATCCGGATGGCAATGGTTTTGAGCTTAAGCAAGCGATCAGCAATCATCTAGATGTGACTACTGATTTAATTACTTTGGGTAATGGCTCGAATGATATTTTAGAGTTAATTGCTAGAGCGTATGTTTGCAAGAGTGATGATGAAGTAATATTTTCCGAATTTGCTTTTGTGGTTTATCCGCTGGTTACTCAGGCGCTTGGCGCGCAGGCGGTAGTTACAAAATCTAAGGATTTTGGCCATGATTTAGAAGCAATGTTATTGGCGATTACTGATAACACGAAACTGATATTTATCGCCAATCCGAACAACCCAACGGGCACTTTATTGGATGATGAATCAATCCATGGGTTTTTATCACGTGTACCAAACTCAATTACAGTAGTGCTTGATCAGGCTTATGTTGAATATTTAGATCAGGATGATTTAGCTGTTGGCTGGCTTAAAGAATTTGATAATTTAATCATTACGCGTACTTTTTCTAAGGCTTACGGTTTGGCAGGCTTGCGTGTTGGCTATTCACTATCAAGCAGTAAAATTGCCGATTACATTAATCGTATTCGTCAGCCGTTTAATGTAAATCATGTGGCTCAGGTGGCGGCAATTGCGGCACTTGATGATCAATCGCACCTAGTTCGTTCGGTGATTGCGAACAAAAATGGTCTAAGGCAACTATCTACTGGTTTTGATAAATTGGGCTTGAGTTATATTCCTTCTTCGGCAAATTTTATTGCCGTTAAAGTCAATGATGCGCCAAAGTTGTATCAGCAATTATTAGCACTTGGTTTTATTGTTCGACCCGTTGAAATGAAAAACTATATAAGAGTGTCTGTTGGCACTTCTAGAGAAATTTCTGATTTTCTTGATGCGTTAGGGTCGGTCGTATGATGAATAAAATTTGTATTATCGGCGTTGGTTTAATTGGCGGGTCTTTTGCAGCGGGTTTAAAGCAAGCCAATCAGGTCAATACAATTGTTGGCTTTGGTAGAAATGAGTCAAACCTAATTAAAGCACAAGATTTAGGCGTTATTGATGGATATTCGTTAGATATTGCTCAAGCGTTAACCGATGTTGATATGGTATTAATTGCAACACCAGTCAATAGTTTTGAGGCGGTATTGGAAATGATAAAGCCTCATGTCACTGAGCAAATGATTATTAGCGATGTTGGCAGTACCAAGGGTAGTGTGGTTAATATTGCAAAACAGGTGTTCGGCACAATGCCAGACAACTTTATTCCGGCCCACCCAATTGCTGGCAAAGAGCAAAGCGGTGTTGAAGCGGCAGATGCTAATTTGTTTAATAACAAACGCGTTATTATTACTCCTGAAGAGAGTGCCAATACAGTTTCTGTTGAGACCGTAAGTGATTTATGGGAAAGTGTAGGCGCAAAAGTGGAGATTATGAATACCGACAAACACGATGATTTGCTGGCCATGACTTCGCACCTGCCTCACATGTTGGCATTTTCATTAATGGATTACCTGGTTAGTAGCAATCCTCAGGCGTGTCATTATGCAGCAGGCGGTTTTAAAGATTTTTCACGCATCGCCTCGAGTGATGCTGTTATGTGGCGCGATATCTGTATTAATAATCCAGATCAAATCGTTAAGCACATTGAGGGTTACCAAGCGCGTTTAGAAAACTTAGCTAATTTAATTAAAAATAATCAATCAGAGGCGTTGGAGCAGTTGTTTTCTGAAGCGAAAACCGCACGCGATGATTGGTTGAAAGACTAAAAGAAATATGAGTAAATTTATTGCAAGTCCAGCAACAACATTGTCTGGTGACTTAAAAGTTCCGGGAGATAAATCAATCTCTCATCGTTCAATTATGCTGGGCTCCTTGAGTGATGGTGTTACTAAGGTGAGCGGTTTTTTAGAAGGTGAGGATGCTTTGTCAACCTTGAAAGCTTTTCAGGCGATGGGTGTAGAAATTGAGCGTGAAGGCGATAAAGTTACCATTCATGGCGTTGGTATTAATGGCCTAAAAAAACCAGTAGGGCCACTAGATTTAGGAAATTCTGGCACCTCAATTAGATTAATGTCAGGCATTCTTGCCGCTCAAGATTTTGATTGTGAATTAATTGGCGATGAGTCTTTGTCAAAGCGCCCAATGGGGCGTGTGATTAATCCTTTGCGTGACATGGGTGCGGTGATTGATAGTGATGAGGGTAGGCCACCTCTAAAAATTACTGGTGGCCAAACATTAACAGGCATTCATTATGATTTGCCCGTGGCATCTGCACAAGTAAAGTCATGCATCTTATTGGCAGGGCTGTATGCCCAGGGCAATACCTGTGTCACAGAGCCTGCGCCAACACGCGATCATACTGAGCGTATGTTGACTGGCTTGGGTTATGAAGTTCGAGTTATTAATAATCAAATGTGTTTGACTGGAGGTGGGGCGTTAACGGCCACTGAAATTCAAGTACCAAGTGATATTTCATCAGCCGCATTTTTTATGGTGGCAGCAGCCATTGCACCAAAATCAGACGTAACTTTATTAGGTGTTAATATTAACCCGACTCGCACTGGTGTAATTAATATCTTGCAATTGATGGGTGCAAACTTAACCTTGTCAAATGAGCGTGAGATTGGTGGCGAGCTGTTGGCTGATATTCGCATTCAATCTTCTGAGTTGCAAGGTATTAATATTCCAGAGGAATTTGTACCATTAGCGATTGATGAATTCCCTGCGGTGTTTATTGCAGCGAGTTGCGCCAAAGGTGAAACTGTACTAACTGGCGCTAGAGAATTACGCGTTAAAGAGTCGGACCGTATTCAGGTAATGGCAGACGGGCTAACCATTTTAGGTATTGAAAATGAAGTACTTGAAGATGGTATTAAAATTCAAGGTGGCGCATTTAAGCAGCCAACTGCCATGATTGAGTCACATCACGATCATCGTATTTCTATGTCGTTTGCCATAGCTTCGTTACGCTGTGATTATCCAATTGAAATCAATGGGGTTGACAATGTGATGACTTCTTTCCCAAATTTTGTTGAATTAGCTAATTCAGCGGGTATGAGCATTATAGAAGTGTAAATGCAATAGGCATTAAAAAAGGCGCTCATTGAGCGCCTTTTTTTGGTTGTAAGCTAATGCTTAGTAACCACCCTTGCGTCTAGTTTCTGGAAGACCAGCTACTTTGCCTGCTTGTTTAGCAGGGCCTTTAGGGAATAATTTGTATAATGCTTTAGTATCTAGTTTTCCTTCCCAATCAGATTTTAAACCTTTAACCATGTTGCGCTCGTTTGGCTGGTTGGCATTGTTGTTAATGTATTCATTACGTAGGAAGTTGATTAACTTAAAGCTTTCAGCAGTTAGCTCAATGCCTTCTTCCGCTGCTAATTCTTGTGCAATATCTTCATTCCATTGTGTAAGGTCCGCTAAGTAACCGTGACCATCTCTTTCTAAATCTGCTAATGCCATTGTATTTCCTCCAATGTGAAAAACTATAAAAAGAAGTTATTATATAATAACAACGTTTTATTGAACCTTTTTTTTCTATGGATATTGAATTATGACACTTGAAAATGCATCACCGTTCTTTGCTTGGGATGTTTCCTCGTATTTAGCCTTGTTTTTAATCACCGCTTTTGTGATCGTTAGTCTTGATCATTTATTGTTTAACAAATCTGGCAAGACAGTGCATTCAACGCCTGATAAAACCGGTTTTACTAAGTTTGTTTACTTTGTGATGTTCTTGCGTTTCAATAAAAACGAAAAATACTTAAATCGTCCAAAGATTGTTCAATGGTCGGCTGAATTTTTCCCAGTGTTGTTATTAGTATTTATGCTTCGAGGTTTTTTGGTTGAGCCTTTTAGAATTCCCTCAAATTCGATGATGCCAACTTTATTAACTGGTGACTTTATTTTGGTGTCAAAGTTTGATTACGGCATTAGTATTCCTGTTTTAAATAAAAAAATTGTAGAATTTAAAAAGCCTCAACGAGGTGACGCGGTTGTTTTTCGCTACCCAAATTACGAAAAAAATAGCAAATATCAAGGCGCTGATTTTATTAAGCGTGTTGTTGGCGTTCCTGGGGATGAAATTATCTATCATGCTGATGTCTTGCGTATCAATGGTGAAAAAATCAGCTATGAAGATTATGCTGATTATCAAGGTGTCGAGTCAGGCGCAGGGATGACGGGTTTCAAGCACAAACGCGAACTTATCACTGAAAAACCACATGATATCTTGCTTGACCCTAATCAAGCTTCAAGAGGGGTAAAGGCAGTAGTACCAGAAGGGCATTACTTTGTCATGGGTGATAATCGCTCACGTAGTAGCGATTCACGCTTCTGGGGCTTTGTGCCAGAAAGCTATATTATTGGTAAAGCTTTCGGTGTTTGGATGCACTATGACGATTCATTAAAACTTGATCGTGTCGGTGGCTTTGATTAGCGATTTACAGCAATCCTCTGGGAGGGTTAGCGATTTACAGCAGTCATCTGGGATGGTTAGTGCGGTGATTATTTAATATGTTTTAAGATATTGGCTAATTCGTCTTCAGATTTAAAATGAATGATGATTTTGCCTTTGTCACCTGTTGCTTTAATCTCTGTTTTAGAATCTAGAGTTTTTGACAATGATTTCATAAGCTCACTGAGATGCGGATCAACGGTTGAAGTGGTTTTAGTTTTTGGATTTTGTACGCGCTTAACCAACTCCTCTGTTTGTCGCACTGATAAAGATTTGGCAATAACCTGATTAGCCACCATCAGCTGGTTTTCATTACTCAAAGGGAGTAATGCACGAGCATGACCCATCTCAATTTTTCCTTGATTCAATAAAGCTTTAGTTTCTTCGCCTAATTGTAATAAACGAATCAAGTTGGTTACACTGGATCTTGAGCGGCCCACCACATGAGAAACCTCTTCGTGCGTCATCTTAAAATCGTCAATTAATTGCTGTAGTGCTTTTGCTTCTTCAAGTGGGGTTAATGATTCACGTTGAATATTTTCAATTAAGCCAATCGCTAGTGCTACTTGGTCGTCAATTTCACGAATAATAACCGGTACTTCAGTAAGTCCTGCAATTTGAGCAGCACGCCAGCGACGCTCACCCGCGATAATTTCGTATTTGTCATAAGTGATTTTTCGCACAACCAAAGGCTGAATAACACCTTGTGAGGTAATTGAATTGGCCAGTTCGTTAAGTGAATCTGCATCAAAATCATCCCTGGGTTGAAATTTACCACGCTGAAGATTTTCAACGCCTAATAGCTTCATGTTTTCGTTGCTATTTTGTGCGTTGTTACTATCGCTTGTTTGACCTAATAATATATCTAGTCCGCGACCTAATTTTGAAATTTTTGCCATAATAATTTAGTTAATTGATGTTTTTCTTAGCACTTCGCTAGCTAAGGAGATGTAAGAAATTGCACCCTTAGAAGAGCGCGCATAGCTAATAGCATCTTGTCCAAAGCTTGGCGCCTCGGCTAATTTTACATTTCTCGGTACAATGGTTTTGAACACTTTATGTGAAAAAAATTGTTGCAACTGAATGGATACCTCGTTAGATAAGTTGTTGCGCGTGTCGTACATGGTTCTAACCAGGCCAGTTATCTCTAAGTCTGGATTGGTAGTTGATTTGATTTTTTCAATGGTTTGCATAAGTGCACTTAAGCCTTCTAATGCGTAATATTCACACTGCATGGGAATGATAATGCCATCAGCGGCAGTAAAGGCGTTAATGGTTAGCATATTGAGTGAAGGGGGGCAGTCAATAATGACATAATCATATTGACTGGCAACAGAGTTGATGGCTTTTTTAAGTTTGAATTCAGAGTTGTTTCCACGTAGCAATGCCACTTCTGCAGCGATCAAATCAGTATTGGCACCAAGTACATCAATACCTGATTCGTCAACATGAACAATGGCTTTATTGATGCTGCACTCATCTAATAGTAATTCACAAATGGAATTATCCAACATGTATTTATCCACACCACAACCCATGGTGGCATTGCCCTGTGGGTCAATATCGATTAATAACACGCGTTTTTTAATTGCTTTGAGTGCTGCGCTTAGATTAACCGCTGTGGTGGTTTTTCCCACACCGCCTTTTTGATTAGCTATTGCCAGCGTTGTTGCCATTAATTATTTACCTAAAACTGTTAGCGCTTTTAAAAGATTGGTTGCTTCATGAACAAAATAATCTTTCTTTAATTTTTCAATGGCTGTTTTGTCAAGAGAGGCTTGATTTTTTTCTTGTGACTTAATGATCTCCTCTTCAGACATGTTGGTTGGGTCTTCTTCAGCCAAATGACCATTTAAATCATTTTCTTTAATGTCAATAATAGAGGCTTCTTTTTCATTTTCAAGACTGATATTTTTAAGTTCAATATCAGGAACAATGCCTTTAGCTTGAATAGATCTGCCACTCGGCGTGTAATAACGCGCCGTGGTTACTTTAAGTCCGTAGCCCTCATCAAGCTCAATAATTGTTTGTACCGAGCCCTTGCCAAAAGAGGTGCTACCCATAACAATGGCGCGCTTGTGATCTTGTAGAGCACCTGCTACAATTTCTGAGGCAGAAGCAGAGCCTTCATTAATTAATACAACCATTGGTGAGCCAAGCAATATGTCGCCACGCTCTGTTTTAAATTTTAAATTTGAGCTAGGAATTCTACCTTCTGTATAAACCACTAATCCAGCTTCATCAATAAATAGATTAGAAACATCAACTGCGCCATTTAGCACGCCACCCGGGTTGTTGCGAAGATCTAAAATTAAAGATTTTAAATAATTGCCATTTTCTTTAACTAGTTTGGCGATCGTTTCTTTTAGTAGCTCGGCAGTTGGCCCTTGAAAGCTTGATACTCGAACATAGCCAATATTGTCTTCTAGTAAATATCCTTTAACGGTAACAATGGTAATAATTTCACGTGTAATTTCAACCTCAAATGGCTTTTGCTCTTTGCGTAGTACGGTAATTTTAATTTTTGTACCTGGCTCGCCACGCATTAAATCAACGCCATCTTCAAGTGTCATGCCGCGTACTGGCTTGTTGCCAATCTTTATGATTAAGTCACCTGCCTGAATGCCAGCTTTATAGGCGGGGGTATCATCAATGGGCGAGATAACCTGAATGCCATCATCTTTCTTGCTGATAACGATACCTAGGCCGCCAAACTTACCAGAAGCGCTCTCCATTAAATCTTTTTGCTCTTTAGGCTCAAGGTAAACCGAATGTGGGTCAAGCCCACTGACCATGCCTTTGATGGCATTATCAAATAATTCCTTATTTTCAACATCATCAACATATAGTTGTTTGATATCGCTAAATACAACTGTAAACGCTTCCAAATCTTTAAAAAAGGCCTCTAATCGTTGTTTTTCAGCTGCTGTTTCTGCGTTTATCTGCAGAGAAAGGCTAGAAAAGAGTGTAAAGAGCACCAAAGCCAATGGTTTTTTGAAAAAATTGAAGAAAGTCATAATATAGTTATTTGCTTATACAAAGTTAAAATATAATACTGTGAAAACAAGAATTATTGCTTTAGATTTTACTTGGTTTTGTTTTTATTAAATGGAGAAAAAATGAGAAGATTGAATGTAGGATTATTAGCGTTTTTATTGTCTTTATCAATGCTGAGTTATGCACAAGATGCAGTTGAAAATACTTCGCAAGATAATACTGAAATTGCGCCAGAATCAAATGATCAGGCGACTACTGAATCGGCTGAGCCTACAACTGTTCAACAACCTGCAGGCCCTGTTAAAACTATTCAAACTGCCATTGTTAAACTTAATCAACTAACCACGGTTGCAACTTACTCTCCACAGCTAGTTGGCCAGTTAATTCAAACCGAAGTCGCACCTTTATTTGATTTTGATCATATTGCTAATGAAGTGCTATTGGTTAGTAATATTCATTTGGGTCAAGAAGAACAAGCTTATTTCTCCGCTAAAATTAAGCAAAATATTGTTGCCTCGTTATTGTCAAGATTAACCCAAACTAGATCTACTTCTTTCCAATTTATCTCTGCCCGTCCAATGATTGGCGGCACAATCGCTGTGAAATTAAAAGTAAATGGTTATTATTCATATGGCATGTTCATAGACTTGGTTTTTCATCAAACAGTTGATCAGCAGTGGAAGATTGCTGATATCGTGCTAAACAATGACAGTTTGATTAATTACTATCAAAAAATGGTATTAATTAAATTAAGAAGATATGGCGTATACGGTATGCTAGGCAGACTTTAATTAGCCGCAGAACTAAAACGAGAAGAAAATATGAGTGACATGACTTTATTAGAAAAAGAAGAAGATATTGAAAAAGCAACTAAAGCGTTAAAGGCTATGGCGCATCCGCTACGTCTTAAAATTTTATGCGCTTTGAAGAATGATGAATTGCCAGTGTTAGAAATTGTTAAGCAGGTTGGCTCTTCACAATCAAACATTTCTCAGCATATTGACATTCTTAGAACCAAAAATATTGTTGAATCTAGACGTGACGGCAATAAGATTTTGTGCAAAATAAAGGATGTAAAAATTCTTAAATTGGTTGAAAATATGCAAGCGGTTTTCTGTACAGCCGACGATCTATAAAGTTTTTCTTTTATCCTTATTCTGTTTAAGTGCTTGTAGCTCAGCTGGATAGAGTGTTGGCCTCCGAAGCCAAATGTCGGGTGTTCGAATCACCTCAAGCACACCATTTTAATCAGTGATAACTTATCCAGCTGTTGATCCTATCGCACTAGACTTAGGCTTTGTTCAAGTCTACTGGTACGGGTTGATGTATCTTCTGGCATTCTTAGCTGCTTATTTCTTAGCCAATTATCGCGCCAAAAAGTCCAGTGATTGGAATTCGCAACAAATAGAAGATATGATCTTTTACGGCGCTATTGGCGTTGTTGTAGGGGGGCGGTTGGGCTATATGTTGTTTTACAATTTGCCCACTTTCATATCTGACCCACTTTCAATTTTTGCCATTCAAGGTGGTGGTATGTCTTTTCATGGTGGGTTTCTAGGTGTATTGTTGGCCATGGTTTTGTTTAACCGAAAATACAACAAATCGTTTTTTGTTACCATGGATTTTGTCGCACCACTTGTACCACTAGGGCTTGGGTTTGGTCGATTAGGTAACTTTATCAACGGTGAGCTTTGGGGCAAGATTACTGATAGTTCTCTAGGTATGTATATTCATGCGCAAGGTGTAAGCCGGTATCCCTCACAACTGTACGAAGCATTATTAGAAGGTTTGGTGTTGTTTATTATCCTTTGGGTGTTTAGCAGTAAGCCACGACCGTTAATATCAGTATCGGCTTTATTTTTAATTTTCTATGGTATCTTTAGATTTATCATTGAATTTGTTAGAGTGCCAGATGTGCAATTGGGCTACTTAGCATTTGATTGGTTAACCATGGGACAGCTGTTAAGTCTTCCAATGATAATATTAGGTATCTACCTATTTTATAAAACAAACAAACAACAAGCATGAAAGCATATATAGATATCGGCAAAAGAATTCTAGACGAGGGTGTGTGGCTTGAAAATGCTCGAACCGGACAAAAGACGTTGGCGATTGTTGGCGCGACATTTGAACATGATCTGAGTGATGGGACGGTGCCAGTAGTTACTACTAAAAAACTCTTTTGGAAATCAGCTATTGCAGAAATGCTCGGCTATATTCGTGGCTATGATTCTGCCGCACAGTTTAGATCGATTGGTTGTAACACTTGGAATGCCAATGCTAATGACAATCAGGCTTGGCTCGATAACCCACACCGTAAAGGTGAAGATGATATGGGTATGTGTTATGGGGTGATAGGGCGCGCATTCCCCGGCATTGAAGATGACGAGCCACTCGATCAATATAAAAAGATTGTAACGGATTTATCTAATGGTATCGATGATCGCCGTGAGATCATGACTTTTAATCATCCTAATCTCATCCATCGCGCCTGCTTGCCGGCGTGCATGCACACCCATCATTTTAATCTTTTGGGTGACGATTTGTATTTAGAGAGTTATCAGCGTAGTAGTGACTACGCCTTAGGTCAGCCGTTTAATCATTTTCAAGTGGCATTTTTACTACTGATTACCGCGCAAATTACCGGTAAAAAAGCCAAAAAAATGCGCCACCATTTATCCAATGTACATTTGTACGAAAATCAAGTTGAGATTTTCAAAAGTCAGCAAATTGATCGTGAGCCATTAGCTTTACCAGCTCTTAAAATTAATCCAGCTATTAAAACCTTAGAAGATTTAGAAACTTGGGTAACCATGGATGATTTTGAATTGGTTGACTACCAGCACCACGAACCTGTTAAATATCCGTTTACTGTATAAAAGAAGATTATGAGTCTACCTAACTGTCCGCAATGTCAATCTGAATATGTTTATGAAGATGGCAACCTTTTTATTTGCCCTGAATGTGCACATGAATTTTCTCAGGATGATTTAAACGAACAAGAGGAAGTGGTTAAAGATGCCAACGGTAATGTTTTGAATGATGGCGATACGGTAACCGTGATTAAAGATTTGAAAATCAAAGGTACTTCAAATGCCGTTAAGGTTGGTACCAAGGTTAAAAGTATTCGTCTGGTTGAGGGTGATCATAATATCGACTGCAAAATCCCTGGTCATGGTGCTATGAAACTTAAATCTGAGTTTGTAAAAAAAGTCTAATTAAAGTTCGATACATCAAGAGTTAGTAGGACAAATTATGCAAGAAGAAGTAAAAGTAACTAGCATCAAAATGCCATTTTGGAATATGGTGTGGTTTATTATTAAATGGACATTAGCTTCTATCGTGGCTTTGGCTATTTTGGCTTTATTGTTCGTTGCAGTGATGGCTGTCATTACAATGATGATGGGTGAAAGTGTTGATTTTGGCCATACGGTTAACCATTACTCTTCTCAATTTCATAGTCATTATCACAATAATTAGCTTTTTATTGTTTTAGGCTTATTTCCAAAGATCTACAGTAATACCTTGCTCGCGCAACTTGTCTGATTTATCCTCTAGATAGCGCTGAAAGTTTGACTGAGTTTTGTAGGCACCCGAGAGTACATAAGTCATGATGCCATGCGTGTGATACGCTTTGAAAAATGCATCTCGTCTGATAATTTCTTCGCCAGTTTTGTCAAAAAATACGATTGCTGGTTTATAGGTAAGATTGAGTTTGTCGTACCAATCTTTGGCGGTGGTTCGTTTGCCAGCAGGGGTAATGAGTTTTTCGTCTGACAGTGCATTAAAGCGCACCACTTGCATCTGAGCTAAATGGTCTTGAGTGTCTTTTAATGGCATGAGTTCTTTGTGGAAATTATCACAAGATTTGCAGTTAGGCTCTTCAAAAAATACAGCTAAATATTTTTCTGCAGGCATGGTTTGGCTTCTGGCTAGCATGTGTGGGCCAGCCTCGAAAATCGAATGAGCGTTTAACACACCTGTTTTATTTTGCTTTAGATTGTTTAGATAGCTAGCATAGGTTTGCTTGAGGTAGGTTTTATTGTTAATATAATCAAGCGTTGCATGCATCTTATCAATGGATTGATAGCCATTAAGTCTAAGCAGGGTTTCGCCTTTGGGATTTAGAAATACCAGGGTAGGGGTGAATTGAATTTTCATTTTTGTTGAAAATTCTTTTTCGGTTAATTCATTTCCTTGCCAATCAACCAGTTCTCGATCGCCCCACATGTTGGTTTCAATGGTGTCAAAATTTGTTTGTAATTTGGCAATGAGTTTTTCATCATGAAAATTATCTTGTACTAACTTTGCGCAATAAGGACAGCCATCTTGATGAAAGTAGATCATTACATGCTTGCCTTCATCGGCAGCTTCTTCCAAGTCTTCAGAAAAATCCATAAAAGTTGCTTTGAACCAATTGGGTAATTCGTCAACAACTTTAGCGCCTAAGTAGCCTCCCTGAGGCTCATGTTCATGGGCAAAATTATAAGTTGATAATAACAGTAAAAAACCAGCAAACAGTACGCGCATAACCTCTCCCCAGAGTGTGTTTATAGATACTTAAAGATTCTAGTCTAAAAACTTCACTAGCACAAGTCTAGAATTAACTTTAGATGGTTTCGATGTCTTTTTGAGGGATAAATAGCCCGCAGCCCAATAGGCGATGTTCGCCAAGCCCTTTTTCTTGTAACAGCACTGACTCATCTTTTTTAAGATCAGCCACCATTAAAGAGCGAGTATGAATTTTTCCAGTATCAGTTTTAATATTGCTTTCTAAGCCAGCCATCATCTTTTTAACTTGAATGCCTAATTCGGACAACTGCTCGAAACACAATTTTAAAAAATCATCTTCACTAAGGTTTGATTCACAAGCAACTTGTTTGGCAAACAAAACAGGCATATCGCTTAATAACTTTGAACCAATATATTTTGACACAGTGATTTGATAATCACCCAAATCGAGTGTTTTTCCGCTCAGCGCTTTAGTAGTTTCAATATACTCAGCAGGGATGCGCAAGGTTAATTTAGAGCGTTTTGAAGGGTAATAGAATCCACCTTCTTTATTTTGCTCCCAGCCATTGCCATCTGCCACGCTAATATCATGAATGCCGGCATTAGCATCTGCTAACCAGGGCAGGTGTTTTAGCAGTGCTTCAGCCAATAAAAAATGATGATCCATGGGTAGTATTTTTGACTGGATTTTAAAGCTAACCTCTTGAATAGCCTCAGGAAGCGTAAAATGTTCTTCTTTAGTGTCTTCTTGCCAAAACATACAAACCAAGTAATAAATTATTATTGCGTCATTATAGATGGAAAAATTACAACAAAAACTCAACTATCAATTTAAAGATTCATCGCTGTTAACGCTTGCGCTAACTCATCGAAGCATGGGTAAGAAAAACAATGAGCGTCTAGAGTTTTTGGGGGATAGTATTTTGGGCTTGGTTATTTCTCGTGAATTGTATAAACGTTTTCCTCATGTTGAAGAGGGAAAGTTGTCTCGTCTTAGATCGCACCTGGTGCGCGGTCAAACGTTGGCGAAATTCGGCATTATGCTTAATTTATCCGAGGTATTGATTTTAGGTTCGGGAGAATTAAAGAGTGGCGGCTATCGACGTGAGTCTATTCAAGCTGATGCGGTTGAGGCGATTTTTGGTGCAATCTTACTGGATTCTGATTTGGAAACCATTAATACCGTTATTCTAGCTTTGTTTAAAGAATTACTCGACGGCATTAATCCAAATGATTCTTTGAAAGATCCAAAGACGCAACTTCAAGAGTATTTGCAAAAGCGCAATAATACTTTGCCAAAATATGAGCTTATTAAGACCGTAGGTAAAGATCATAACGCCATTTTTACCGTTAATTGCTTCTTGGCTGATCAGAATATTCAAGTTGATCAAGATGCTAAAAGTATTAAACGCGCTGAGCAGTCATGCGCACAAATTTTGCTGGAAAAGCTTAAGGAGAAAAAATAATGGCATTTCAAGCGGGATTTATCGCAGTTGTTGGTCGTCCAAATGTGGGTAAATCTACTTTGGTTAATGAACTTATTGGGCAAAAGCTTTCTATTACCTCACACCGACCACAAACCACACGTCACCGTATTCATGCGATTGATACAACGGATGATTACCAAATGGTGTTTGTAGATACGCCAGGTGTTCATATTGGTAATAAGAAAGCCATTAATGCTTACATGAATCGTGCGGCAAGCTCAAGTATTAAAGACGTAGACATGATTCTATGGCTGGTTGAAGCAGGTAAATGGACCAAGGAAGATGCGCGTGTTTTAGAGCATGTGAGTAAAATTGATGTGCCAGTTGTTATGTGTATTAATAAAATTGACAAACTAGCATCAGCACAAGCAGTGCTGCCATTTTTGGAAAAGATATCGCAAAAATACCAGCCAACCGATTTGTTCCCACTGTCTGCATTTAAGAAAAAAGACACCAACGCATTAAGAGCTTTGGTGCTTAAGCACCTGCCCGAGCAACCTATGATTTTTGATGCGGATTACATTACTGATCGATCAGAAAAATTTGTGGTGGCAGAATTTATTCGTGAAAAACTAATGCGCCATCTTGAGGATGAATTGCCTTATGATTTAACCGTAGAGATTGAACAGTATGAGCTCGACGGAAAAATGCAACGAATTGCCGCACGTATCTTTGTTGAAAAAGAGTCTCAAAAAAATATTGTGATTGGCAACAAGGGTGAAATGTTAAAAACAATTGGTACTGAGTCTCGTCAAAGTATCGAAGGCTTCTTGGATCGTAAGGTTTTCTTGAAGCTATGGGTTAAAGTTTCAACTGGTTGGTCTGATTCTAAGCGTTCGCTTGCCTCACTAGGGTATGACTAAAGTTGATCTTACGCCCGCCTTTTTAATTCATCGTCGAGCGTTTAAAGATTCTTCATTGTTATTAGACTTTTTTACTCAAGAACATGGAAAAATTCGTTTGGTTGGTCGAGGTTTGCGTAAGTCAAAAACACCTATTCAAGTATTTCAACAGCTAAAAATTTCTTATAGTGGACGAGGCGAGTTAAAGGGGTTGAATAATTGGGAGGTTAGTGATACCCCCAGGCACTTAAAGGGTGAGTGTTTAATTTTAGGCATGTATGTCAATGAGCTAATATCAAGACTACTGCAAGAGCAGGATTCTCATCCTGAGTTATTTGAGATCTATAAAACATTTGTTGGGCAAATAAGCCTGATTGATGCGAAATTTCATCATTGGTTATTGCGTTTATTTGAAAATAATCTGCTGCAAGAATTGGGTTATGGCATTGATTTTTCATGCGACATTAATGGTGAAGAAATACAAGAAAACAGTGTTTACGAATATCAGCATCAGGGTGGGTTTGCCGCTAGTGTTACAGGTAAAATATCAGGAAAATTAATCAGACAACTATTGGCTGATGATTTTCATAATATGCCTGATATGCAACAGCTAAGGGCTTGTAGAGATTTAAATCGACTTAGATTGAAGCCGCTATTGGGTGACAAACCCTTGCAGAGTCGATCCTTATTTTTTAGTAAATAACAACATTATGAGTATTTATTTAGGCGTTAATATTGACCACATTGCCACCATTAGACAAGCTCGTGGCACTAACTATCCTTCACCGATTGAAGGCGCTTTATTGTGCGAGCAATCTGGCGCAGACAGTATCACCCTGCACCTGCGTGAAGACAGACGACATATTCAAGATTCAGATGTTGAAATTTTGCGTGAGCAGCTAACCACTAAAATGAATCTAGAGATGGCAACCACCGATGAGATGATTGCCATTGCAGGCAAAATCAAGCCCGAGGATTGTTGCCTGGTGCCAGAAAAACGTGAAGAGTTGACTACTGAAGGCGGCCTGGATGTTGCTGGTCAAATTTCAAGAATGACAGATGTTTGCGCGCAATTAGCTGATTCGAAGATTATCGTTTCTTTGTTTATCGATGCTCAGAAAGCGCAAATTGATGCGGCTAAAGAATGTGGTGCGCCAGTTATTGAACTACACACTGGGCATTATGCAGATACAACTGGTGTTGAGCAAGAAAAAGAGTTTGAGCGCATTAAGTCTATGGCTACCTATGCTCATTCAATTGGCTTACAAGTAAATGCAGGACACGGTTTAACCCTTGAAAATACACCGGCCATTGCTAAGTTACCAGAAATTGTAGAACTTAATATTGGCCATTCAATTATCGCTAGGGCGGTATTTGTTGGTCTTGCACAAGCCACACAGGAGATGAAAGA
The DNA here is from genome assembly GCF_028599055.1 of Candidatus Thioglobus sp. GTDB lineage: Bacteria > Pseudomonadota > Gammaproteobacteria > PS1 > Pseudothioglobaceae > Thioglobus_A. Next base: position 4,254 of record NZ_JAQRMS010000007.1, on the reverse strand, counting down.
TCTCATGCTAGAGGTTAGAAGATGATCTACGGTGTAGGTACGGACATTATTAATATTGAGCGTGTTGAGCATATTCTGAGTAAAAATCGTGACGGCTTTGTTAAGCGTGTTTTGTCTGAACATGAGCAGGCACTATTTGCCAATAAAGGTGATAGTGCGTCGTATTGTGCTAAACGTTTTGCTGCAAAAGAAGCTTTTGCAAAGGCGCTAGGAACTGGTATTGGAAAAATTGTTAGTTTTCAGGATTTAACCATTCGCAATAATGACAGTGGCAAGCCTTATTTTATTCCCAGTGAAAAACTACGCTTATACTTGTTAAATCATAATATCAAGCAAGCGCATTTAAGCTTATCGGATGAGAAATTTAATGCCGTTGCCTTTGTGGTGTTAGAGCTTGGCTCGGAAAAAGAATCTGAAAACCAGGATTATAATACAACCTTTTAGTTGATATAGTGGCCGTATCCGGCTTTTCTAGCTTCTCGGTGAGTGCCGTCACAGCCAAATTTTTCTGCTGTCTTAAAGCCTGAAACAGCCAGTTTGTTTTTTTCTAAAATAAACAGCGGCGTGTTATCCATGTCAAAGCGCTTCAAGCCTTTATTCATTTGATGCATGCCTTTAGGGGTTAGACCAGCACAATTTTCATTGTAATATTTAACCGCACCAATAATAACCAGCATTTCATTGGGGGACAAGCTATGAATAGGTAGGTGTAGTAGTAACAACGCGGCTGCAAGTACTTTTTTCATGGTTTGGTTAATCATTATCAGAGATTAATTTAAAGTTTACTGATAAATATAGCAAAAACCATGATTTAGGTCAACTAATTTAACCCTTGGTGTAATGACAAAGGTAGTTGACACTAACGTCATCTTCTAGCTTATAGACTTTAGTAAAAGGATTGTAAGTCATGCCAATCATGCCTTTAAGTGATAATTGCGCAGATCTGGCGTATTCGTCCATCTCACTAGGTTGGATGAATTTATCCCAATCGTGTGTACCTTGAGGCAGGAGTTTTAAGATGTATTCAGCACCAACAATGGCAAACAAATAAGATTTCGTATTGCGATTAATGGTTGATAAAAACACCTGTCCACCAGGCTTAACTAAAGTTGCACAGGCTTTGATGATGGAGCAAGGATCAGGCACATGTTCAAGCATTTCCAAACAAGTGACCACATCAAATTGGCCGGCATGAGTTTTGGCTAGCTCTTCAACAGGTATTTTTTGATAATCAACCTGTTGGCCAGACTCTAACAAATGCAATTTAGCTACTTCAAGTCCAGCTTCTGCCATGTCAATACCAGTTACAATTGCACCTTCACCAGCTAGGGCCTCACTTAAAATACCACCGCCACAACCAACATCTAAAATCTTTTTGTTGGTTAGTGAGTTGTCACAACGTTCTTTAATATAATTAAGTCGTAATGGGTTAATGTCATGCAACGGCTTAAATTCAGAGTTTTTATCCCACCAGCGTGAGGCTAGTTGGGCAAACTTATCAACTTCGTCAAAATCTACATTGCTCATAGTGATTGAACCGCTTTTAATACTTCATCAACATGTCCGCCAACGGCAACCTTGTCCCATGACTTAAGAATGTCGCCCGTTGGGCTAATAATAAACGTTGAGCGAACAATCCCCATTTTTTCTTGACCATTTTTTGATTTTAGCTGCCAAGCGCCAAATTGTTCACATAAAGATCCATCAGCATCAGCAATAAGTTCAAAGGGAAAGGATTGATTTTTTTTAAATTTTTCATGGCTTTCTAAGCTGTCTTTTGATACGCCGTAAACCACAGTATTGGCATTGGTAAATGCATCATAATTATCTCTAAAATCCTGACCTTCAAGTGTGCAGCCCGAGGTGGCATCTTTTGGGTAAAAATATAAAACGATATTGCGCCCTTGTGCGTCAGGAATATTGACGTCTACTTGGCTGGTTGCTTGGATTTTGCTCATAATGATTGCTGCTGTACTTGCATAAGTTAAAGGTTTAATTTTATCATAGAGATTGAACGGCTTTTAAAACCTCGTCAACATGATTTTTGACACGAACCTTTTCCCAGGCGTTAACAATATCTCCATCAGGGCTAATGAGAAACGTTGAGCGTACAATGCCCATGAACTCTCTACCCATGAATTTTTTTAATTGCCAAACGCCAAATTGCTCACACAGAGTGCCGTCAACATCGGCAATCAACTCAAAGGGAAAAGCTTGTTTAGCTTTAAATTTTTCATGTTTAACCAGGTCATCTTTTGATACCCCATAGATAATAGCATTCGCATCAATAAAAGCCTGATGTTGGTCTCTAAAATTTTGTCCTTCTGTGGTACAACCTGGTGTGGCATCTCTAGGGTAGAAATACAGCACAATATAGCGGCCTTGAGTGTCAGGAATGCTGACTTTTAAATTACTGGTAGCGTCACAGGTAATTGGTTGAACTTTATCCATTGCTTGTATAATGATGCGTTTAAAGTTTTCATTTTAGCACCCTTATGAAAAACATCCGAAATTTTTCAATTATTGCCCATATTGACCATGGAAAATCCACCATCGCTGATCGTTTTATTCAGTATTGCGGTGGCTTGAGTGATCGTGAAATGTCAGCCCAGGTATTGGATTCAATGGATATTGAAAAAGAGCGCGGCATTACCATTAAATCTCAAAGTGTTACGTTAGATTACAAGGCGAATAACGGCGAAACCTATCAACTGAACTTTATTGATACACCCGGACACGTGGATTTTTCTTACGAAGTATCGCGCTCTTTATCAGCTTGTGAAGGTGCATTGTTAATTGTGGATGCTTCTCAAGGTGTAGAGGCGCAAACGGTGGCCAATTGCTATACAGCATTGGATCACGGTCTAGAAGTGGTCACTGTGCTTAACAAGATTGATTTACCAGCAGCAGAACCTGAGCGCGTTATTGAAGAGGTGGAAGATGTTATTGGCATTGAGGCGATGGATGCAGTTCATGCAAGTGCAAAATCAGGCATTGGTATTCAAGATATTTTAGAACAAATTGTTGAGAAAATTCCTGCGCCAAAAGGTGTAATTGACACCCCAATTAAAGCATTAATTATTGATTCTTGGTTTGATAATTATTTAGGTGTGGTTTCCTTGATTCGTGTGATTGATGGTGAAATTAAAGCCAAAACAAAAATTAAAATATTTTCCAATGGTGAAGAACACTTGGTTGATCAGGTTGGTATTTTTACCCCTAAGCGTGAAAAATCTGAAAGTCTTAAGGCGGGTGAGGTTGGTTATTTAATTGCCAGTATTAAAAACATTGATGGTGCGCCTGTGGGTGATACAATCACGGGCGCCAAAAACCCGGTTTCTGAACCCCTTGAGGGTTTTAAACCGGTGCAGCCGCGTGTATTTGCAGGTATTTTCCCAATCTCTGGTGAGGATTATGAAAAGTTTAGGGATGCTCTGGCCAAGCTTAGGTTGAATGATGCTGCGCTACAATATGAACCTGAGAACTCTGATGCATTAGGCTTTGGATTTCGTATTGGTTTTTTAGGTCTGCTGCACATGGAGATTGTTCAAGAGCGATTAGAGCGTGAATATGATTTAGATTTGATCACCACGGCACCAACGGTTGTTTATGAAATTCTTGATGCCAAAGGCAATATTCATCACGTTGACAGCCCGTCTAAAATGCCAGAAAACCAATCAATTGCAGAATTTAGAGAGCCGATTATTACCGCTAATATTTTAGTTACTGATGAGTATGTTGGTAATGTTATTAGTTTGTGTGTTGAAAAACGTGGTGTGCAAAAAAACATCACTTATATGGGTAGGCAGGTGCAACTGGTTTATGAGCTACCGCTCAACGAAGTGGTGTTAGATTTCTTTGATAGATTGAAATCTGTTTCTCGTGGTTTTGCTTCAATGGATTATCAATTTGCACGCTATCAAGAGTCTGATTTAATTCGCCTAGATATCATGATTAACCAAGAGCCAGTTGATGCTTTAGCGTTAATTATTCATCGTAATGATTCAGTGCGCAAGGGTAGAGAGTTGGCTGAAAAAATGAAAGAACTCATTCCGCGTCAAATGTTTGATGTGGCTATTCAGGCGTGTATTGGTGTTAAGGTTATTTCACGTGCGAATGTTAAGGCGCTTAGAAAAAATGTAACCGCTAAATGCTATGGTGGCGATGTCTCGCGTAAGCGTAAATTACTTGATAAACAGAAAAAAGGCAAAAAACGAATGCGTAGTGTCGGCAGGGTGGATATTCCTCAAGAGG
>NZ_JAQRMS010000069.1 GCF_028599055.1 Candidatus Thioglobus sp. | reverse complement strand
TTTACCTTTATGACGCCACGACTTACTTAAACAATGCCCTTGAGGAGAGATGGCTTTAGTCGCATTTTGTTGCCACTAACACCATGCGCCTCTTTACCTTTGTTCCCTCGTTGTGCTTGGAATTTTTAGAAAAAAGCCTCTAAAGTTATCTTGACCCTTAGTGTAATTAGACAAATTCTATCTAAAAAAAATCAAAAATTACCCGCCGGTTACCGGCGGATAAAAGGCCACTTCGTCTGTGGTTTGAATGAGGGTTGCGTCGGTGGCTATTTCTTGATTAACAGCGCATAGGATGTTGCTTGGAAAATAATGCTCACCATGTTTATTGGCCAGTAAATCTCTTAGTTGCTTGACACTGGTGTTGTTCTCAAGCTCAATGCTTTCACTTGAGGTTTTAAGGTTTTCTTTGAGTGAGGCGAAGTATAGAATCTTCATCCGCCAATCTCCACCATTTGTCTATTACTAATATTATCTACCACCGTGTTAAATTCGTGTTTTTCGGGTTTTTTATTAATTGCATCCATAATCATTTGTTTAATTTCATCATCACTCAAATCTGAGCGTACAGCGTCTTTTAGAGAAATAGCATCCTCTTGTCCTAGGCAAAGAATAAGATCCCCCTTAGTGGTTAATCTAACGCGATTACACGTCTGACAAAAATGGTTTGAGACAGCGCTAATAATGCCCACGGTGGTATTGGTATCTTTAATTTTATAATTACTGGCTGGACCGTCTGTTTTTTTAGAAATTAACGGTAATAACCGACCTTCAAGGTGTTGGCTGATTTTAGCAAAAATAGCTTGTTCGCTCATATGTTGAGTTAAGGCTTCGATGCCAGCATTGCCAATGGGCATGGTTTCAATAAAGCGAATATCAATACCTTTTTCAATGGCGAAATCAATCATTGATTCGATTTCATCATCATTAATACCGCGCATGGCAACCGCATTGATTTTAATCGGGCTCATGCCTGAGGCAATGGCAGCATCAATACCTTTAATCACTTCATGTACATCGCCACCGCGAGTAATTTTTTCGAATTTTTCAGGTATTAGGGAGTCAATAGAAATGTTAACTCGGTTAACGCCATTTTTATGAAGCTTGTCTGCAAATTTACCCAGCAAGTGCGCGTTGGTTGATAAAGGCATATCGGTAATACCGGGAACCGAGCTGATTAATCTGGCAATTTTAACAATACCGCGGCGAATTAGTGGTTCACCACCAGTAAGGCGAACTTTACTAACACCCAGCTCGGCAAATAAGCGCACAATACGCTGGATATCTTCATAGCTTAAAATGTCTTCACGTTTACAGTTTGGCGTGTGCTCATCATCACGACAATAAAAACAGCGATAGTTACAGTGTTCAGTGATTGAGAGTCGGAGGTAGTTAATCTCACGACCAAATTTGTCAATCAATTTGTTACTCATGATCTGACAACAGCCAATGCCCAGACTTACCACCTTGCTTTTCAAGTAGTTGCACATCGGTGATTTTCATAAAACGATCAACCGCTTTACACATGTCGTAAATGGTGAGTGCAGCTACAGAGGCAGCAGTGAGTGCTTCCATCTCCACACCAGTTTGGGCATTTAGCTTGGTAAATGTGTTGATTAAAATGCCGTTATCAAGGTATTCAAAATCAACACCGACTTTTGATAAATTTAGGCTGTGACACATCGGAATAAGGTGGTGCGTTTGTTTGGCTGCCATAATGCCGGCAATTCTAGCTACGGCGAGTACATCACCTTTTTTAAAATCATTGTCTTTGATTTTTTGAAGTGTCTCAGCTTTCATTAAAATTTTAGCTTGAGCTTTGGCAATGCGCGTGGTGGTTTTTTTGTTCGCTACATCCACCATATTAGCTTCACCATTGGTATTTACATGGGTTAATTCATCACTCATGACATCATCTCGTTTAACGGGTAGAAATTGATTATTTCACCTTGTTTGAAGGTGGTTTTTTCTTCAATTTCAACCAAGCCATCCGCCCAAACCATTGAAGACAATACTTCGGAACCTTGCTTTGGATATTGATTTGCTTTAGCTGGAATGCTTGATTGATCAAGTTGTACACGAACAAATTCACGCCTAGGTTTAGATCGATGCCAATCAAAGTTAGCAGCGACCTTATAACTCGTATTTAAATAATGCGTACAACCTTGAAGTTTTTTAATAAAAGGTCGGGCAAATAGTAAAAAAGTTACCATGGCAGAAACTGGATTACCCGGCAAGCCGATAAAGGCTGTATTGCCAACTTTTCCAAAGGCGAGCGGCTTTCCTGGTTTCATTTTGATTCGCCATAAATTAAGCTCACCCAGGCTTTCAACTGCCGGCTTTACATGATCTTCCTCACCCACCGATACACCACCCGTTGTCATGATTAAGTCACAACTATCTTTAAGTGATGCTAGTGCATCGGTTGTGTCTTTAAGCGTATCTTTGATTGTGTTTAGATTAATGATGTCGCAATTTAAGTTGTTCAGCATGGCAACTAACGCATAGCGATTTGAATTATAAATTTGACCAGGTTTTAATTCGCACCCCGGTTTAACCAGCTCGTCACCTGTAAAAAACACACCAACTTTAATGCGTTGAAACACTTCTAAAGTTTTAACACCAACAGAGGCGGCCAATGCAATATCTTGGGGTTTTAGTCGATGGCCTTTGTCTAAAATAATGTCACCTGATACAATGTCATTGCCCATTGGGCGAATATTTTCATTAAGACTGATTGGTCGATATATTTCAATTTTTGTGTCGTTTTCAATCAGCTCACATTCTTCTTGCATGATGACTGTATTTGCCCCTTTGGGAATAGGTGCGCCAGTAAAAATACGCGCTGCACACCCAGGAGATAATTCATTACCAGTACTGCCAGCAGGGATTCGATCGGTGATTTCAAATGCAAAGCCACCAGGTGTGTTGATTTGATCTTCTTTAAGGTTGATGGCGTAGCCATCCATGGCCGAGTTGTCAAAACCAGGTACATTGATGCTAGAGCGAACATCACAAGCTAAGATGCGGTTAAGTGCATCATCTAGCTTTACAACCTCTACTTTATTCGTACTGATGGCGGCCTTGGTTAATGTTTCTAGCGCCTCGTTTGTAGACAACAATGGTTGAATAATTTGATCACAGCCGCAGTCAACACTTTGATTATCCATTTTGGTTCTAAATATCTGGTTATATTAAAAAATGCGTTTTATTGTATCATACGCCGCCCGATTTATCGATAACATACCCACATGGAAACTATTAGTAAAAGCGATATTACCGCACTTATTCTTGCAGGTGGCCAAGCAAGACGCATGAATGGTAAGGACAAAGGGTTGGTTCTTTACAAAGACCAGCCATTAATCGCTTATGTCGCAACAGCCATTCGCGCCAATGTTGATAGTATATGGGTGAGTGCCAACAAAAACATTGACTTGTATCAAGCGTTTGGCGAAGTGGTGAGTGATGATTTAAGTGATTTTCAAGGCCCGCTTGCCGGCATTGCAGCGGCGTTAAGTCGCATTAAAACAAAGTATTTACTCGTGCTTCCTTGTGACGGGCCTTATGTTGAGCCAATTCTAATCAAAAGATTGGTTGACGCCATGGCTAATAATAAGGTTAGTTTGTGTGTAGCCAGTGAACATCAACATTTACACCCGACATTTTCCTTGCTTAATGTGTGCATTAAGCCGGTATTAGACCAATATTTAGCCAGTGGTGAGCGCAGGTTGGGGCAATTTTTTAGAGATAATCAGGCGCTTGAGGTAGATTTTTCAGACCATGAGCGAATGTTTGTAAACTTTAACACACCTGAGGATTTACTTGAGGGTGCCTCTAAAAACCCATGATTAACGCCACTTGTCAACTTGACTCGTGTCACTGTCCTTTGCTTCTACCCATTTACTGTCAGTATTTGTGTGTTCTTTTTTCCAAAAAGGCGCCTGGGTTTTTAAATAATCCATAATAAATTCACAAGATTTAAATGCCGCTTTTCTGTGTTTGCTGGTGGTAATCACCAGCACGATTTGATCATTAATATTAAGTTCACCCACTCGGTGAATCACTGTTGTGTTGCCTAGTGGCCATCGAGCCTGAGCTTGCTCAACAATAGTGTTAAGTGCTTTTTCTGTCATTTGAGGGTAGTGCTCAAGTGTCATTTTTTTAATAGACGCATCATCTAAATCGCGCACTGTGCCTACAAAACTCACCACAGCGCCAATGTCACTATCATTGCCTCTGGCAAGTGCTACTTCGGTGGTTAAGTCAAAATTCTCTTCTTGGACAAGTATCTTATTCATGGATTAATTATAGGGGTATGTATAAGCTAGCTTTAATCTTTTTTAATCAGATAACGCTAATATTAAGTAAAAATAGGTATAATTTCAATTAGTTAGTTTCCAAAGACGGGAATAACAACAAACACAGACGTTTATTTAAATCTTTTTTTAAAGATCTTAAATAAGCGTCTTTTTTTTGCCAATTTCAAAGATGAGATTGGTAACTTTGGTATTGAAGCCGGTTATCGTGTTGTATTGATTTACAAACGGGATAACTGGCTTTTTTTTGGTTTAAAGAAAGTTAATAATAAGAGAGAAATAAGATGAAAAATTTAGTAATTATTGGTTCGGGTATGAGTGCAATGAAAGTGGTGGATGAGGTGTTAAAGATTGACCCACTGATGTATCAAATCACCATTATTGGTGAAGAAAAAGAACTGCCTTACAATCGTATTATGCTTTCTCCGGTACTCTCAGGTGAAAAAGAGTTTGATGAAATTAAAACCCATGACGAGGGTTATTTCTCACAAAATAACATTACCTTTAAGCCTGGCTGTTCAGTGGCATCGATTGATCGCTTGAAAAAAACCGTCTTATTAACTAATGAAAAAGAATCTTATGACATTAATTATGATCGATTAGTTATTTGTACCGGCTCAAGACCTTTTATTTTGCCGTTGCCTGGCAAGGATTTAGAAGGTGTGGTTTCATTTAGAGATATTTACGATGTAGCGTACATGAAAGCTCAAGTTGGAAAATCAGCAAAAGTGGCAGTGATTGGCACAGGATTATTAGGCCTGGAAGCAGCAAACGGGCTCAATGAATTGGGGTTTGAAGTAACCGTTATTGGTAACACCGATTCAATCATGAACATGCAACTTGATGCTTCATCAGGTGGCCTATTGCAAAAGGTGCTGGAAGATAAAAACATTAACTTTAAAATGAATGCTATCTCCACCAAAATTATCGGTGAGACCAAAGTTGAAGCTTTAGAGTTTGAAGATGGCACTCAATTAGAGACAGATATGGTGGTCATGTCGGTTGGTATTGTGCCTGAAGACACGCTAGCTGCTTCAGCTGGATTGCATACAGATCGCGGCATTATGGTAGGTGACACAATGATGACCTCTGACCCAGTTATTTATTCAGTAGGTGAGTGTATTAAACACCGAGGGGCGACTTACGGTTTGGTGGCGCCATTATTTGAACAGGCGCGAGTGTGTGCTGAACAGATTTGTGAGGTTAATCATCATATGTACACTGGCTCAGACGTTTCAACCAAATTAAAAATCTCTGGTGTGGATGTTTTCTCAGCGGGTGAATTTAATAATGAAGATGATGAAGTTATGTGCTCGAAAGACCATTCGTTAAACACGAGAAAGCGCTTATCAATTCGGGATAATAAATTAGTGGGCGCAGTGTTATTTGGTGATTCAACTGATGGTTTGTTTTATTTTGATTTGATTAAAAATGAAACCGATATTGCTGAGATGCGTAAAACTTTATTATTTGGCGATATTAATATTGATGAAGCGAGTGCAGGTGCCTCTGGTGTTGAAAAAATGGCGGACGATGAGCAAGTATGTGGCTGTTTAGGTGTCACCAAAGGTGATATTGTTACTGCGGTTTCTAATGGCTGCGATACCTTTGAATCAATGCAAAAAGAGACTGGCTGCGCAACAGGTTGTGGTGGTTGTGCATCAGTGGCTAAACAGGTATTTAGCTTTGTCTCTGGCGCTGAACTGGTGGCTAAAGACACCTTGTGTGATTGCACAAATCATTCAACAGAAGAAGTGCGTGAGCATGTCAGATCGTTAGAAGAGGTTGCTAGTATTGATGAAGTTAGATCTGCATTAGGGTTTGATGGATCTTGCGAAAAATGTGGTGCAGCGATTAACTACTATTTATCGTCTCAGTTTAATGAGGCTTATGAGCACAATGACAAAGAACGTCCTCACAACGAAATGATGCATGCGAATTTACAAAATGATGGTACCTATTCCATTGTGCCGCAAATGCAAGGTGGCTTAACAACGCCATCGGAGCTTAAAGCTTTGGCAGATATTGCGGTTAAATATGAGGTGCCAACCGTTAAGGTTACGGGTGGTCAGCGTATTGATTTATTAGGTATTGCTAAAGATAACTTAAATGATATGTGGGATGAAATTGCTGCAGCGGGTATGGAATCTGGTTACGCTTATGGTAAAGCAACCAGAACGTGTAAATCTTGTGTTGGTTCGGATCACTGTTTAATGGGCACACAAGACTCAATGGGCTTATCGGTGAAAATGGAAGATGCTGTTTGGTCGCACTTTATGCCACACAAATTCAAGATGGGTGTAAGTGGCTGTCCGCGTAATTGCGCAGAAGCAACCATTAAAGATTTTGGTGTGATTTGTACGGAGAAGGGTTATGAGATTC
>NZ_JAQRMS010000068.1 GCF_028599055.1 Candidatus Thioglobus sp. | reverse complement strand
TAGTACCACTACGTGATCGCATTATTAAGCGCACTGTGATTAACACGGTAGAAACACTTATTACGCCTTTAAGAGGGCGAAAGACACATTCTATTTTGGGTTATGTGCATAAGCCATATCCGCCTAAATATGCGGCGTTGGTTGATGAGTCAGGCATGGACACTGCATTGTTGATTCGTGGTGTTGAAGGCGGCGTTATTCCTTCTCTGCGTCAAAAAGGCTTAATGGTCTCTTACGAAGGCATTGAAGAAAAAGATCGTGTCGACATTGAGCCTAAGTCGCTGGGTATTGAGCAGGAGTTACGCGCTATTTCATTTCCTGATAAGTTGGATGTGCATGGTGATATTAAAGCTTTGGCAGATTATACAGTTAAGTTAGGAAAATCTGCCTTATCAGGCGACAAAGGATTATTTTATGATGGTTTGGTTTTAGCTGTCAGTTTAATCCTTTGGCATACTAAAAAGGCTGACTCGTTAGTTGAAGCTGCTGAAATGACAAGAACAGTCTTAGACTCTGGCAAGGCATTGAATCGTTTATAATTAGAACATAATCATAGGATATAAAAAAAGGGAAAAGATGAACAATACAATCAAAATTATAATTAGTTGGCTAATCGCTCTATGGACATCAAATGTATTTCTTAGCTCGTTATTTTATAAATTTGATAACACTGCACTAGAACCACAGCATATCTTTAGTACTATTGGTATTTGGATTGGCGATACCATCAATACCACACTAGGTGAATTGTTTGCTGAGTATGGCGCAATTTTAATTGGCTTGGCTGAGTTGGTAACTGCTTTGGTATTATTATTGCCGATTATATTGTGGAAACATAGAGAAAAACTTCATTGTATTGGTGGCTTAATGGCATCAGTGGTGATGCTAGGGGCGGTATTTTTCCATATTTTTACCCCACTTGGTTGGCATCCAACTTGGCAAGTTGCAAATGAAGTGGCTTGTCAAGCGGTATTTATAGCACCTAATTCGTGCGCAGATACTAGTTTGGCAAATGCCGCTTTGTCTATCTTAGTTTTAGGTATTGTTATGGTGTGGTTGAATAAAAAACGCAATTAGAGGATTTTCTTCTCAATGCAAGACAAGGAATTGCTTGAAAAAATAGCGCAAGTACTACAATACGTAAATTCAAAAAGCAATAATCGGTTGATTAATTATCAACCAACTACTAAATTAACTGAAATATTAGACTTAAATAAGCAATCTACTCAGGACTGGGCACAATTGTTTATTTGGGTGCAACAATATCTAGATTATTCTCCTAATACCAGTCATATTGGTTTTGTTAACCGCATGTGGTCGGGTGCTAATGCGCCTTCAATTTTAGGAGAAGTTATTGTTGCGCTTAGTAACACTTCAGCTTGCACCTTTGAATCCGCACCTGTTGCTACCTTAATGGAGACTTACATGCTTGAGCAAATGCTTGATTGTGTTGGCTTTAAACAAGGTGAAGGACAGATGACAACTGGCTCAAGCAATGCTAATATGATTGCCATGATGGTAGCGCGCAATCAAGCATCAAAAGATACAAAGAAACAAGGGTTATTTAATCAAAAACCCTTGTTTGCTTTTGTTAGTGATGATGCACATTATTCACTAGATAAAGCCGCGAATATTTTAGGTATTGGTGCTGAGCATTTAATTAAAGTTCCGACAACTAAAAACGGAGAAATGGATGTTTTAATGCTTGATAAAGCCATTCAGAAAGTTCAAAAAAATGGCGGTATCGCATTTTTTGTTTGCGCAACTCTGGGGACAACAGTGCGTGGTGCTTATGACGATATTGAGCAATTAATAACGCTAAAAAATAAACACCATTTTTGGTTACATGGTGATGGTGCTTGGGGTGGAGCAGCAGTAATGAGCCCAATATTAAAAGCTAAATTTTTGAGAGGCATTGAACAATTAGACTCTTTTACGATGGATTTTCATAAAATGCTTGGTAGTAGTCTAATGTGTAATTTTTTATTATTAAATCATCAGAACTTGTTATCTTGTACTTGTGCAGATGGTGACAATAGCTATATTTTTCGAGATAATGCAGTTGACTTAGGTGCTAACTCACTGCAATGCGGTCGTCGTGTGGACAGCTTAAAATGGTTTTTAGACTGGAAGTTTTATTCTAAGCAAGGTTTTTCTGACAGAGTTGAAAACTACTACCAATTAGCAAAATTTTCAGAGGATTTTATTAATGCTAGTAGTGAGTTAGAAATGGTAAAAAAACGCAGTTCATTTAATGTGTGTTTTCGTTTTAAAGCGCAAGAGCCTAATACTTTTAACCAAAATTTACGTAATAAATTATTAGAAGATGAACAAGCTTTGCTTGCTTTGGCCTATATAGAAGAAAAATTGGTATTTCGGCTATTGATAAGTAATATTAATATGAGCAAAGTGAAACTAACAGCACTATTAAATCGTTTAATTAAAATAGGAAAAGCACTACAAACCGATGTTGAAAGAAATTAAAAACTACGAATATACACATACAACTGATTTTGATTTTAAAACATTGTGTGAATTACTTGCTAAGGAATACTATGACTTGGCTATTGAACAAATGAAAATTTTGGCAAGAGAAGTAAGGGTAAAAAATTTATCTTTTGATAAGGGTAATTACACAAGGAATATTATTCTCAGTAATAACGATTATTGGTTAGGTTTGCTATATTGGGACCAAGGTGCAACAACACCTATTCATGGCCATCCAGAGCAGGCTTTTATCTATGTGGTTGAAGGGTCTTTGAGTTGTAAAAATTTTGATAAAAATCCATTAACTGAGCTTGGTTCTAGAGAGTTAAATGGTGGGGAATATCGCTATAGCAAAGGTATAAAAGGCAAGATGGACAATTATATTCATCAAATTAATGCAAAGCAAAAAAGTATTAGTTTGCATTATTACTCAGACAATCCAATCAAAGGAGAAGTGTTTGACATTTAGGTTAATTTTTCACTATATTATTTGGTCAATTCGTTTAGGTATTCCTCCTTGGTATTATTTTCAAATTAATGCTGAATGGTATAACAAAAAGAAGGGTTTTTATTCCAAGATTGATATGGACGGACGTATCCCAAAAAAGTGGCGTCTGGAGCAGGATTATTTTGATAAAAATAATCTACCAGAAACTTTCCCTGTATTTTTAAAACCTGAATGGGGGCAAAATTCTAATGGCATTATTAAAATTAATAACAAACAGGATTTTTTAAATTTTGACCAAACGAATGGAAAAATTCCCTATATTTTGCAATATGCAGCGCATGAAGAAAAAGAATATGAAATTTTCTACATGCGTGATGTAACTAATAAGAACTGTTTAAGCACACTAAATATTACTCAGTCACTCAATCGTTCAGATGAGCGTTATCCCGTTAATGGAATTCATAACAAAGATACAGCTTATCAAGATATTACACAAGATTTTTGTGAAAAAGAGTTAGATATTTTGCAAGCATACCTACAAGAATTGCCGCCTTTTCGTATTGCTAGAGTAGGACTTAGGGCGAATTCTAAGACGGATTTACTTTTAGGTTTTTTTCATATTATTGAAATTAATTTATTTGCCCCATTTCCTATTCACTTACTAGATAATAGCGTTTCAAAAAAAACCAAATATAAATTTATTAAAGACAATATGAAGCATTTAGTTAAGCTTAGTAATACTATTCCTAAGAAACACTTTAACCGTTTTGTTTTTTCTAGAAAAATCATCAAACACTATCAATCAAAAACTGAGCAATAATGCGATTATTACATCAGTTTTTATCGCATTTTTTTCTATCAGATTGCAGTGATTATAATTCGCTTAAAGTTCGCCGTGCTTGTCGTTCAAAAGCACAGGCTAGGTTGGCTTTTGAAGAAAATACATTACCTTACGCCAAAGGTAAAACTTTTATTAACCCATATTCAGCGTTTAAATTTTATAAGCAATATGGCTTCCCACTAGTTGTCAAACCTAATGTTGGTGGTTTTTCTCGGGGTGCATACTTTCCTATTGAAAACAAAGCACAATTATTAAGAGCGAGTATTGCTGTTAAAAAATGGTGGCCAAATAGTATTATAGAACAGTACTTACTTGGCAAAAACTATCGTATAGTAATGACAAAATTTGGCGTTATGTCAGTGCTTAGACGTTATCCACCTTTTATAGTAGGTGACGGACTGAGAGCAATCGGGGCTTTAATTGATGCTGAGAATAAATTAAGGCAGCAAATGCAACTTGCGCCTATTACTCAGTTGATACCGAAAAATAAAGCCATTAAGAAGCATCTAAAACAACAAGGGATGAGCTTTTCCACAATTCCTACAGCTAAGCAAAAAGTTTATCTACACCATAAGATTTCGCTTAAATTAGGCTCAAGTGTTGAAGTGATTGATAAAGCTAAACTAAGTGATAAGAACAAACAAGACTTGATTAAAATATTGAATTTTTTTAATGCCAATATTTTGGGTATTGATGTGATTTGCAAAGAAGGCATTGAAACTGATTTTAATACACAACAATGTATTTTTTTAGAACTTAATTCGCGTCCATTTTTAAAAATGCATGACAATCCTAGATATGGTGAAAAACCCAAAGATTTAGATGATTTTTATAATAAATTAGAGCAATTAGAAGTTGCTGACAATGAAAAATATTAGTAAAAAAACTTTATTTTATGGTTTTGTCGCACTTAATATTATTGCTGTGATTTATCTGTATTTTAGTGATTATAAAATTGACCCAGAAATGCTCAAAGCACTTTTAACCACTGAATATTTTTTAATATCCTATATTGCGTATATTTTAATTTTAATCATTAGAGGCTTGACATTATTGCCCGGTACTGCCTTTTTATTGGCAGGTATCTATGTCTTTTCTTTTGTTCAAGTGTTTTTTGCCATTCAAATCGCTATTATAGGTTATTGTTTGATTATTTATAATTTTGCACACAAATTAAATTTTAAAGTACCGCAAAAAATATTAGATTATGAACATAAAATCAAAACTAAAGAAATCCCTATTATTTTTGCTTTGTGTTTTATCCCAGGTATCTCAATTAATGTGCTGATTTATTTTTTATCTATTATTGATGTTAAATTAAGAAATATATTTATTGGCATTATTAGCGGTACTTCAATTACATCAGCAATCTATATATCAATTATTACTGGTGTATTCGAGTCAGCAAATTATGCGCTTAATTAAGCGTTTTGAACTGGTTTTTATCTAGCCAAAAATCATCGGCTTTTTTAATAAAGCCAGGAATGTCTTTAACCCATCTACCGTTAACTGCTTTGTTATAATTTAGATAGAGTTTGTTATCGACAATAGTCCAAATCTTAGGGTCGCCATACACGCCTTCACCATCTTGAGCAAGACGCCAAGCACAGTGTCCGCCATATTGTGGTGCATATTGTTGCGGGTCAGCCTTAAACAATGCTAGATTTTCTGCATTTTTAAAATGCCAAGTTTTTCCTCGATATTCAAGCGAGAATTCTGCTGAACCTTTGGCGGGCTTATTCTTAGTGAAATAATTAACCGTATCATAACCTTCAATAGCATATTCGTTGCCTTCAGAGCCAGCACCAAACCAAGAATGTTTGGTATAGGTAAAATCAAGCGCGAAGACTTGTAATGTGGTAAAGCTTAATAGTATTAACAGTAAGTTTTTTAAGGTATTTTTCATATTTTCTCCTGGTTAAATAATCCATTTCCCCTGATAGTCAATTACAGTAGGTTTAGAGGGTAAGGGAGCATCTTTATCTTCAAACGAAATAATCATTTCTCCACCTTTAAGCATTGTTAAAGTTTTTTCATTAATGTCAAGGGTTTTTTTACCTGTCTCAGGCATCAGACCAATTAACAACACTTTATTGTCTTTTTTAACCCACAGTGTACAGGTATTTGTGTGGTCTAGGTGCTGATGAGTGGTAGTGGTAATAAATATTTTTTGTTTTGATAAGTCGGTGTTAATATCCCATCCTAGTTGGGCATGAGCGGTTTGATTAACAAGAGTAATGCTAAGTAATAAACCTAAACTGGCAATACTGCTTAATATATAGCGCCAATATCTGAGCAAAGTACTAATAATGCTAGCCTTATTAGACTTAAGATTTTGTTGTATCTGGGCATTGACATTTTGCCAAATTATTTGTGCAGATTCTTCTTCTAACGGTGCTTGTATATTTAATCTACTTAAGTGTAATTGCCATTCAAGTAGTGTTTCCTCGAAGGCTTGAGTTTTTTTAATGGCTTGCTTTTGTTCTTCATCTAGCAAACCCATAGCATATTGGAATGCTAAAAAATTATCATCAGACATGACTGCCATCCAAACATTTTTTCAGTATAGGCATCGCTCTGCGCACCCAAGTTTTAATAGTATTTAGCGGTACTTTAATCGTTTTTGCGATATTTTCGTAAGTTAACCCTTTAAAATAGGACATCAATAAAATTTCCATAATTTCTGGTTTTAATTGTTGTAAGCACTCATTTAATTGTTGTTTGCTTTGCTGTTGTTCAATTTCGTCTAAGAAATGTAATTGTTCATCACTAATGATTGATAATTCAAAATCATCTTGAATAGGTAATTCGCGCTTACGTATATAATCAAGTGCATGATTTCTAGCAATAGTTGACATCCAGGTCATTACACTGGCTTTTCTATGCTCATAAGTTTCTATTTTGTGCCAAATTTTCACATATACCTCTTGCAAACAATCTTCGCTTAACTCTCTTTTCTTTAATATACGAATAATGACGCCAAAAAGTTGCACATTGGAGAGTT
>NZ_JAQRMS010000067.1 GCF_028599055.1 Candidatus Thioglobus sp. | reverse complement strand
GCGGCAACACCACCTTGATACCTTGATGGTAAAGTAGGGCGATGGTTGCTAATCCAATTTGCGAATAAAGACGTTCGGAGCCACAACCTGGGAAATAAAACACGCTAGGTGAATCAGCGCTTGATTTTTCAGGGTGTGACAAAATCGGCACACTAGTCGTATCGGTAATATTCAATAATTCGCGCAATGGACGCAAGCCAGTATCCGTAGGCAGTGGCTTATCGAGTAAGGTGGTTAGCTCAATGGTTAATGACGGCTTGCCAACGGTTTTGTTGGGTTGTTTATTTAAAAACGGCTTAGCAATACGAGCAGCTAAGTTTTGCGCTTTGTAGCCGAAATCAATGAGTAATTTTTTACTCAGATTGATTTTCCAAGGTTGTGTGGTGTTTAAATAAGCCAGTGATAGTTTTGAAGCAATATTGGTTCGGCGTTTATCTTGTTTAATTAAGATAGATTTCATCTTAATGGAGACATTGCCAAAATCAATATCAACCGGGCACGGCGTTGCGCAACGGTGGCAAATCGTGCAATGATCAGCCACATCATTTAACTCAACAAAATGATTAAGCGAAATGCCGCGTCTGGTTTGCTCTTCATATAAGAACGCTTCGGAAATTAAGTTAGTACCAATGATCTTGTCGCGAGGCGAGTAAAGTAAATTAGCCTCAGGGACATGAGTAGTACAAACACCCTTGCATTTGCCACAGCGCAGGCAAGATTTAACCATGTCGTTAATTTCACCAATTTCACTACTTTCTAAAATAAGCGCTTCTTGCTCAACCAAATGTAGAGAAGGGGTGAAGGCACCATTTAGGCCGCTGCCCGGCATTAATTTGCCTTTGTTAAAATGGTTGTCTGGGTCTACATCAGCTTTATACTGTTCAAATGCTTGTTTAAATTCATCTGATAAGTATTGATATTTAGTCAAACCAATGCCGTGTTCGCCAGAGATAACGCCACCTAAGTTGGCAGCTAGCAGCATAATCTCATCCACCACAGATTCAGCTTTTTCCAGCATCTGAGTATTGTGAGAATGAACTGGAATATTGGTATGCACATTGCCATCACCCGCATGCATGTGAGTGGCGACAAATAAACGCACGTTGCGCTGTGCATCATGAATTTGTTTAATGTCTTCGCGCATTTGAGTAAAGACATCACCCATGAGTAAGTCGTTGAGCGGATGAGCAAATTCATCCATGTAAGAGATGACGCGCCGCGCTGTTTGCACTTGCTTAAACAAATCAGCATCATCTAGCTGGTCTAGCACTTGTTGCCACTGTGAATTGATCGTATTAAGCAGCTCAAGTGCCAAGGTGATCTTATCTTTCACCAAGTGTGTTTCAGCTTTAATATTGGCTAGATAATGATGAACATCATTTAGCGTGTCTAATTTATTTTCAATCGATAGGCGAATATTGATGTGCTCAATACCGTCATTGTAATCTGCCAATTTATCGAGCGGAATAACCACGTCTTCATTAATTTTAAAGGCATTGGTGTGAGCAGCAATCGCAGCAGTATTGGCGCGATCCTTCCAGAAAATTTGACGCTTAATAGCCGCTTTAGCGACAAAACATTCACCCTCTTTATTGCGTGTAATGGTTTGAATTATCTCAATGTAGTGATCCAATTCGGATTGTTGATGGCTAGATATGTCAACCAATAAAACCATTTTTGGCAGCTCAGCCTTATTGGCTTTGGTGGTGTAATTAACCGCCTTGATGTAGCGCGCATCGAGATGCTCCATGCCGACTAAATCAACATCTTTAACACTGTCGATTAACGTTTTAATGTCAACAATGGTTGAAACTGCCGCTTTAAGATCATGGCCAAAAAATTCCAAACACAGCGTGTTAATGTGTTCTAGAGGTTGATGCAAAATGAATTCAGCAGAGGTAATAAAGCCGTCACAGCCTTCTTTTTGAATGCCTGGAAGACCGTCAAGAAATTTGTTGGTGACATCTTTGCCTAGGCCACTTTTTCTGAGTGTTTTTGTGTCAATATCCAGCACTCGGCTATCAGTAATTGTTTTTGCATCAGCCTTGAGTGTGTTAATTTTAAAGCTGACAGTTTTAAGTAGCTGAATCTTGTCTTGATTATGATTCAGACGCTCAACTTGCAACCAAGTGCCATCAGGCATCACCATTTTCCAAGATAGCAGGTTGTCAATGGTAGTGCCCCATCTTAGGGCTTTTTTGCCGCCAGCGTTCATGGCGACATTACCACCGATAGTGCAGGCGTCTTGTGAGGTTGGATCAACAGCAAATACTAAATTGTTTTTAGCGGCTAATTCACTCACGCGTTTGGTAATAACACCGGCACCGACATTGACACTATGCAGCCCATTGGTATTTTGAACACCCTCTAAAAAGCTAAGTTTCTCAGTGTTAATCACCGCGGTTTGTGCATGAAGTGGAATAGCGCCACCCGTGTAGCCTGTACCACCGCCACGAGGAATGATTGTTAAACCAAGTTCAATACAGGTTTTAACAATGGCAGATATCTCAAGTTCAGTATCTGGAGTGATGACCACTTGAGGGTATTCAACACGCCAATCGGTTGCATCGGTTGCGTGCGACGAGCGAGACAAGGCATCAAAGCGAATATTGTTATTATGCGTGACTTTTAAGAGTGCCTTTTTAATTCGATTCTTATGGTGTTTAAAATCACTCAAGCAGTGTTCAAATTTAGCCACTGCACCATCGGCACTATTAAGCAAGTCAAGCACCTTGGTATTACCATCTGCACGAGTACGAATTAAATCAAGGCGAGAATTAAGCGCTTCAATTAAAGACTTCCAGCGTCGTTGGTTTTTGATTAAGTCTTCTTGCAGATAAGGGTTTCGGTCAACCACCCACATGTCACCCAGTACTTCAAATAGCATTCTAGCACTACGACCTGTGTTGCGATTAGTGCGTAGAGATTCTAATAAATCCCAAGCATCAGCACCTAAAAATCGACACACAACCTCCTTGTCAGAAAAAGAGGTGTAGTTATAGGGAATTTCGCGATATTGCTTCAAATCCTCAAAGAGAGTGGTTAATTTCGCTTTATTTTACTATAATGGATGTTATTGAATGTTATATGTTTAGGGGGTTATATGTTGTGGGTTAAAGCGTTTCATATTATTAGTGTAATCACTTGGTTTGCCGCCTTATTTTATTTACCGCGCTTGTTTGTTTATCATGCAATGAGTGAAGATAAGCCTTCAATAGAACGATTCAAAGTAATGGAACGTAAGTTGTATCGCGGTATTATGACACCAAGCATGATACTAGCAGTTGTATTGGGTACATGGATGGTGGTTGATGCTTGGGCGTTTTATCAAACTCAATACTGGCTACATGCAAAGCTGGCACTCATCGTGCCACTACTTGCGTATCATTTCTACTGTGGCCGTTTAGTGCAGATCTTTAAATCGGATAACAATACTCGCTCTGATGTATTCTATCGTTGGTTTAACGAATTTCCAGTACTGATTCTAATTGCGGTTGTTATTTTGGTGGTTGTTAAACCGTTTTAACGAGTAATTTTTAGGTAGTTATCTGCCAAAGCTTCATAAATTGGCTGTTTGGATATTTGTTTGGATATATAACTGGCAGCGAATGCGATAATTAATCCAGGCAGAATAAGATCCATCGAACCAGTCATTTCTAGTACTAAAAAGGTAGCGGTTAACGGAGTGCGAATCACAGCCGATAGGTATGAAATCATGCCAAACAAAACCAGAGTTTGTAAATCGATTTGTTGATAAAGGCTACTAATTTCAGCACCAATAGCGCCGCCAATGGTGAGTGATGTCATAAACAATCCGCCAGCAATGGTGGATGCAAATGAAGCAAGTGAGGCAACAAACTTAGCGATGATAAATTCATAACCCAAAGACTCACCTGATAGTAATATTAGTAATTCCTTTTCGCCAGATCCTGATGTATCAGCGTTGATCGAGTTAATCGTGCCGACAATTAGTCCACAAATAATGGCAAAAACAACCACTTTGCTGTTTTTAATAAAAACAAATCTAGTGATTAAAGTGAGTGCGAGCTTGGCAAACGTAGCGCCTAATAGGCTACTTATCAACACCAATGGGGTTAGTTGCCAAAGATTGGTAATGTCAAAATAAAGATGATTAACCTTACCTAGATAGGGTGCGTCTCCATGATAGAGGCTGGCTAACAAATAACTGAATAATACAACAATGGCAATTAAAATTAAAGCTTGTTTTTTTAAATGCCGACCAATTTCTTCAAAAGCAAATAAGAAGCCAGCGATGGGCGCATTAAAGGCAACAATTAAACCCACTGAACCACCCATGGCAATAATGCCGTTGATGAATAGTTTTCTCTTGAGTTGAGTTTTGTGAAAAAAATGATAAAAAATGGAGCTACCGATATGAACACTGGGCCCGCCAAAACTAACAGAGGCACCACCCAGTACGGCAAATGACACCAGTAATAACTTACTAATGGCAATTTTAAAGGAGAGTAATAATAGTCTAATTTTTTTATTGCGTGAGTCAGTGGCAGCAATTAATTGTGGCACGCCGCTACCGCCGATAAATTCTGGTGTTTTTTGATCAAGATAGACAATCGTAGCAAACACTATTGGGGTAAGTAAAAGACTCAAATAGGGCAGGCTGGTGTTTAAATCTTTGAATAGATATTGAGCAGTATTAGCTAATTCCAAAAAAGTGATAATGGCTACTACACTAACGATACTGGCCAATAGTAAGTATAAATAAGTGGCTGGTTTGTTGGGTAGCTGGTGTGCAAGAAATCTTGTAATTTTTGCACGTGTTGGAATCATAATACTATGACACTCTTAAACTATTAAGAGAATAGGCCGGTTGAAAGGTAGCGATCACCTCGATCACACACAATAGTAACAATGGTGGCGTTGTTGATTTGTTTGGAAAGTTCAAGTGCAGCTGATACGGCGCCACCACTAGAGACGCCGGCAAAGATGCCTTCCTGTGTGGCTAATGCTCGTGTTACTTGCTCGGCTGATTGTTGCGAAACGTCCATCATTGAGTCGATACGTGATGGATCAAATATTTTTGGCAAGTATTCTTTTGGCCAACGACGGATTCCAGCAATTTGCGCGCCATCTTCTGGCTGGACGCCAATAATTTGAATGGCTGGATTTTTATGCTTTAAGGTATTTGAAACACCCATAATGGTACCCGTGGTACCCATGGCTGAGACAAAATGGGTAATGTTGCCCTGCGTATCTTGCCAGATTTCTTGCGCCGTTGTATTGATGTGTGCACCTGAATTATCAGCATTTGAGAATTGATCCAATTGAATGCCTTTGCCATCAGATTCAAGCTTATCCGCTAAATCACGCGCACCTTCCATGCCTGCCGCCTCGGTCACTAATAATAACTCTGCGCCATAAGCAGCCATAGCATCACGCCTTTCTTGTGAGAGGTTTTCAGGCATGATTAAAACCATTTTATAGCCTTTGATAGCAGTCACCATGGCTAGGGCAATGCCAGTATTGCCGCTTGTGGCTTCAATAAGGGTATCACCCGGTTTAATCTCCCCACGTGCTTCAGCTTGAGCAATCATATTAAAAGCAGCACGATCTTTTACCGAGCCAGCCGGATTGTTACCTTCTAGTTTTAACAGAATGGTGTTTGTTGGATTGGGGTTTAGTCTTTGTAATTTAACTAAAGGGGTATTTCCAATGGTTTGGTCAATGGTTTTGTAGTTCATGGTTTATACCTACAAGCTGTATCAATTTTAATATGGTTGTCGTTTAAGAATTGTTTAAATTCTGCAGCACCTCTAGACCATAATTTTTCAAAATCAAAGTCGTTGTTATTTAATTTTTGCTCAAAATTGCTTTCAGCTATAAAGCGGTTTTTAAATTCGTTAGTACTGGAAACATTGTAGAAATCTTGAAATAAGCTTAATTTATTTTTTTTATTGCACGAAAAATATAATTCATCTTCTAGGTTTTTATGTTGGATTGTGAAGTAAGCGTTATGAGATTTCAACGTTTCTATATTCTTAATAAAAATATCTTTATTACCTGTTTTGTCAGTATCAATGATAAAAAAAACTGTATCTTTCTTATTAATCAATCTTAATTTTGTTTCAAATCCATTTTGCCAAAGGTTATGTTTTTTTAATTTTCCTGCTTTGATTAATTCGCATTTTTTTAGATAGGAAAGTAACTTCTTTTCAGTTTCTCCTTCATAAAAATAATACACTTGCTTTGCCATTTTATAGCAATTCCTCTATTTTTAATGTATCTGGCAAAGTGCTAAACACATCATTTTTTACATAGCCCAGCAAGTTTCTATCGTTTTTGGTGTAACCCATTTTCTCAGGATGAGACACTTTGACAAAATCATCTTTGCGCATAAAGGTGTAACTATGAGAGGGTAAATTCATGTCTAGAATATCATAATTATGCGTTGTATAAAACAGTTGCGAGTTGGGTTTTAATTTTTCAATCATTAGATTTAGCACAGATAGCTCTAATTCTGAATGAGCATACGCCATTTTTTCATCTAGGAAAAAAGTTCCTTCACCTTCTGAAATTAAAAAATTAATAAAATGAGCAACATCAATAGATTCTATGGTTCCTCTTGATAGTCTTTCATGATTTAATATTTGTCCCTTTTCAATGATTACTTCATCGTTATTAAAAAACTTAATAATGTAGGAATTTTTAGTGCTTTCTTGAATTTTTTTAACCTCTGTGATTGAATGATCAAAAGATTTTAAGATGGCTTCTAAAATGTTAGTATTCACATCATTTTCACCCAACTCTGTTGAG
>NZ_JAQRMS010000066.1 GCF_028599055.1 Candidatus Thioglobus sp. | reverse complement strand
GTTTTTTTTAAATAATAAAAGGTTTTATGCTAAATAAAAAACACATTAAAGCGGCAGGTCTTGCCATTACTTTTCTTCTGTCCTCAAATGCAGCTATCGCTAAATGTGTTTTTTATTTAGCATAAAACCTTTTATTATTTAAAAAAAACTGAAGAAAACAAAAGGGCTTAAGTAGATAAAGCAACTATTTTCTTGACAATTGCTTAAACATGTTAACAGTCTGAACTGAGTTTTGAGAGAATCTGTTAAATATTTTACAAATAAGAGTATAAAAAATTTAAATAATAAAATTAGCGTATAAATTAGATTTATAAGTTAAGAGCTCTTTTTGTTATTAATCTGTTTTGTGTAAATGGCTAAGTTAAAATTTGTTATTTGATGCTTGTAAAGTGGTCTTATGAACTCTGATATAAATTTTATTTTACGATTGAGCGCCATGAAAGGGTTGGGTATCAATGGCTGATATTCATCAAATTACCCTTACGCCTGCAGATAAATCTTTTGAATGTGGCGAATCAGATTCTGTTTTAAAAGGTGGACTGCGTCATGGTTTGGCACTACGTTACGAATGCAGCAATGGCACTTGTGGCGTTTGTAAAGCCAAACTTGTGACTGGCAATATTGAGCAAATAAAACATCATGATTTTTCCTTATCTGATGATGAGTTGGCTAATAAGGTGTTTTTAATGTGTTGTCAGGCGCCTAGTTCAAATCTTGAGCTGGAGGTTGATTTAATAGGCGATGTTCGCACCATAGCACTTCAAGAAATCCAGATCAAGGTTAAAGATATACGCTTTGTGGGTGACGACATGGCTATTGTAAGTGTGCGAACACCTAGATATAAAACCTTGCAATTTATGGCGGGCCAGGATGTTGAGCTTAGCTATAAAGGAATTTTGGCTCGCTACCCTATCGCCTCATGTCCTTGTTATGGTATGGAGCTTGAGTTTCATATTAGGAAACTGGCAAACGATGATTTTTCACAAGCAATATTCTCTAAGTCCATCAAGTCTAAATCAAAAATTGATTTAACTGGCCCTAAGGGTGTATTTGTTTTAAAAGAAACCTCTAATAAGCCCATGGTGTTTATTGCCTGGGATAGTGGTTTTGCCCCTATTAGAAGCTTGATTGAACATGCATTTTCATTGGAAATGTCAAATCCTATTTATTTTTATTGGGCTCATCCAATTACTGAACCTTTGCCTTACTTGGACAATCATGCTAAATCTTGGCAAGCGGTAATGGATGACTATTATTATCAAACAATCGCTTGTGAATTTGATCGATCGAGTAAAAATGATTGTCACAAAGTAGCAAAACAGATTTACGATTCATTAGACCATAAAGTGATTAATCAATCTGAACTCTATATTTCCGCCCCTGCCGAAGTGCTGATTTATTTGGGTGAATTGTTGCTTGAAAATGGCCTTGATGAAGCTCAGTTAATCGCCTCCCCTATTTAGAGACATTTTTAAGTTAAATGGGATATTTTTAAGGTTATTTTAAATTGATTTTTTCTTAAATCTTGTTACGGCGCGCCTTATGCTTTTTATTAAAAATAAGTAATATAATCGCATCATAAATTGCTAATATTTTGGCTTAAAAAACCCCTTAAATTATTTTAATTTTTTTTCATTCTCGCAATCCCTTTGGTAGCAAACTATGTGGCGATTTTGGTGTAATTTCTGAATTTTCACCCCTTGCAAAATACCATGAAACACACTATATTTAGTTGCAGTTAAATTAAATAACACTATATATAGTGTTTCTCACTCGGGGGAGGATATGGATCAAAATATTAAAGTCACCAAGCGTAACGGCCAACAAGAGCCGATTGATATGGAGAAAATTCATCGCGTTGTGCACTGGGCTTCTCAAGACTTAGAAGGGGTTAGTGTTTCTCAAGTTGAGATCAATGCACAATTGGCTTTTTTTGACGGTATTAAGACCGAAGATATTCACGAAACGATTATCAAATCAGCGGCAGATTTAATTTCAACTGATGCACCAGATTATCAATATTTGGCAGCGCGTTTGGCCATTTTTCATTTGCGTAAAAAAGCCTTTAAATCATTTACACCCCCTGCGCTTTTTGAGCATATTCAAAAATTTACTGATTTAGGGATTTACGACAAAGATATTTTAGATAAATACACGCAAGCTGAAATTGAAGAGCTTGATGGGTATATCGATCATTGGCGTGATATGAAGTTTTCTTACGCCGCTGTTAAGCAGTTAGAAGGCAAGTATTTGGTTCAAAATCGTGTAACTGGTGATATTTATGAATCCCCGCAGCAGCTGTACATGTTGGTAGGCATGTGTCTGTTCCAGGAGTACGAAGCGCAAGCTCGCATGTCTATTGTTAAACGTTTTTACGACGGCGTTTCAAATTTTAAAATTTCATTACCAACCCCAATTATGGCGGGTGTACGTACGCCGACTCGCCAATTCTCATCTTGCGTGTTAATTGAAGCAGACGATGATCTTGATTCTATTAGTGCGGCAGCTGGTGCGATTGTTAAATATGTATCGCAGCGCGCCGGTATTGGTGTGAATGCAGGGCGAATTCGCGCAATTGGAAGCCCTATCCGCAATGGTGAAGCAACTCACACAGGCTGTATTCCTTTTTACAAGCATTTTCATACGGCGGTTAAGTCTTGTTCTCAAGGTGGTGTTCGTGGTGGTGCAGCCACCCTATTCTATCCATTATGGCATCTTGAGGTGGAAAGCTTATTGGTGCTTAAAAATAACACCGGTACGGATGAGAATAGAATTCGTCATTTAGACTATGGCGTACAGTTTAATGGTTTAATGTACCAACGTTTTTTAGCTGATGGCAATATTACTTTATTCTCGCCTCATGATGTGCCGGGCTTGTACGATGCCTATTTTGAAGATCAGGCTGAATTTAAACGTTTGTATGAGATGTACGAGCAAGATGAATCGATTCGTAAGCAAACTATTAAAGCCAGAGATTTGTTTGCCAAGTTTATGCAAGAGCGTGCCAATACAGGGCGTATTTATCTTCAAAATGTTGACCACTGCAATACTCACGGTGCATTTGACCCTAAGGTGGCGCCAGTTCGTCAATCAAACTTGTGTATGGAAATCACGCTGCCAACTAAACCACTGCATTCGGTTCAGGATGAAAATGGTGAAGTGGCTTTGTGTACCTTGTCTGCAGTTAATCTTGGTGCACTAGAGTCTTTGGATGAGCTTGAAGATGTGACTGATATTATTGTTCGCGCTTTAGATTCTTTATTGGATTATCAGGATTACCCAATTAAAGCGGCAGAGTTGGCGAGCATGAATCGTCGAACGCTGGGTATTGGCGTAACTAACATGGCTTATTATTTAGCTAAGAATAACGCTAAATATTCTGATGGTTCGGGTAATGAGCTAATTCACAATGCTTTTGAAGCGCTTCAATACTACTCACTAAAAGCCTCAAATATTTTGGCCAATGAAAAAGGTGCTTGTCCTTCATTTGGCGAAACTCAATATGCACAAGGAATTCTGCCAATTGACACCTATAAAAAAGATGTGGATGATTTTTGCGGCTGTGAGCTGAAGCTGGATTGGGAAAAGTTGCGTAATGATATCAAGGCAACGGGTCTAAGAAATTCTACCTTAACGGCGTTAATGCCTTGTGAAAGCTCTTCACAAATCTCTAACTCTACGAATGGTATTGAGCCACCTCGTGGCTTTGTGTCAATCAAGCAATCAAAAGACGGCATCCTTAAACAAATTGTGCCTGATTATCAGCAACTTAAGGATAAGTACGAACTGCTTTGGGATATTAAAGATAATGACGGCTATTTGCAGTTATGTGCGATTATGCAAAAGTTTGTTGATCAGTCAATCAGTACCAATACACATTACGACCCATCATTATTTGAGGGTAATCGAGTGCCAATGAAATTGTTCTTAATGGATTTATTAAAGGCTTATAAGTACGGTGTTAAGACGCTTTATTATCATACAACACGTGATGGTGGCGGTGACGATATGCTTGAAAAAGAAGATGATAATGCCTGTGCTGACGGCGTTTGTAAATTATAGGGAGCTAATATGTCGTATTCTATTTTTAGTAAAAAAATTGTTGATACCTTAACTCAGCCAATGTTTTTTGGCGATACGGTTAACGTGGCACGTTTTGATAAACAAAAATTTGAAATGTTTGAGAAGTTAACAGAAAAACAATTGTCGTTTTTCTGGCGCCCAGAAGAGATTGATGTCTCTAAAGATAAGATGGATTTTGCCAAGCTATTGCCTAACGAAAAGCATATTTTCTTGTCAAATTTGCAGTATCAAATCTTGTTAGATTCGGTGCAAGGTCGTAGCCCTAACATTGCTTTTTTACCCATTGTCTCTTTACCAGAGCTAGAAAACTGGATTGAAACTTGGAGCTTTTCAGAAACCATTCATTCACGCTCTTATACGCATATTATTCGTGCTATTGTGAATGAGCCAGGTGCCGTGTTTGATGACATTATGAAGACCGAGCAAATCATTGAGCGTGCTGAAAGTGTTTCTAAGCACTATGATGAATTGATCAAATGCTCTCAGGCCTATTTGCTTCATGGCGAAGGTACGCATGACCTGAATGGCGAGCAAACCACCATTGATCTTAAGTGTTTAAAGCGTAAATTATATCTAACCATTATGTCGGTTAACATCCTCGAGGCTGTGCGTTTTTATGTGTCATTTGCTTGTTCGTTTGCCTTTGCAGAGCGTAAGGTAATGGAGGGTAATGCCAAGATTATTAAAATGATCGCCAGGGATGAAGCACTACACCTTACTGGTACCCAGCACATGATTAATCTTATTCGTGATGGCAAGGATGATCCGGAAATGGCTAGCATTGCTGCTGAGTGCGAAGAGGAAGTTATTCAGATGTTTAAAGATGCCTGCGAACAGGAGAAAAATTGGGCTGAATACTTGTTTAGAGACGGCTCTATGATTGGTCTAAATGCTGAAATTCTTAAACAATACCTTGAATACATCACCAACATTCGCATGACTGCCATTGGCCTTAAGCCGTTATTTGAGGAGCGCTCTAACCCACTACCATGGATCAATCATTGGCTAGATTCTGATAATGTTCAAGTGGCCCCACAAGAGACTGAAATCACCTCTTATTTGGTGAGTGCGATTGACAACACTTTGGATGAATCTGATTCAGACTTTGGAGAGTTTAAGCTGTAGTTTGACACTATGTTTAGGATTGAAGTTGATAATATAAACGGCAAAACAGAATCTCTATATGTGTATGGCGAGCAATCAATCCTAACCGAGCTTGAAGAGCACAATGTGTTAATTAACTACTCATGTCGTCAAGGCCATTGTGGCTCTTGTGTATTGCTACTGTTAAAAGGTGATGTGATACATCAGGATTGTTTGGTGCCCTTGTCTCAGGGCGAGATTTTAGCGTGTCAAGCTAAACCGATCACTGACATTAAAATTGGCTCAAGAAATAGCTAGATCGTCAATATAGTCTGACACCTCTGATCGACTGCCTTTAAACACAACACGATCCAACTTCTTTTGAATTTGATAGTTATACATTGGGTCGTAATAGTCAACCAGCAGTGATTCTACAATCGGCAAAAATCCATCAAAACTGTTTGTTGTTTGTTGGGTTTTTAGAGCTTGATCAACACTCAATTTCATAACTTTGTAGCGCTCTAATCCTAGTCTTTTTTGGATTTTCTCAAGACTGTTAAGCCAATAATTGGCAAAATTATTAAAGCCATTTTCAGCATCTTGATCGATAAAATCTGCATGCATATTAATCACATAGGCATCCATACTGACACTGATTCGCTCTTGTGTGCTGGCTTCTAGCAGTATCAAATCCGCTTGGGCGGTTTTACGTTTAACGCACTCAGGAATATGCACAGTACCCACGTTTGCGCCTTCATCTTCAAAGATTAAATGTCTGTAGTCTTGTTTTTTAATAAGTTCAACGGCCAATTCATTTTCAAAGGTGATTTGGGTGGGTTGCGCTGTTGTCGTGTTACCAAATGCCGAGCCTCGGTGGTTGGCCAGCCCTTCTAAATCGATCATCGGTGTGATGTTATCTAATAACAAGGTTTTCCCACAACCTGTTTGACCGCCAATAACAATCGGGGTGACACTTTCCATAATGCGATCTGTTTCGTCAATCAAAAAGCGACGTAGCGCTTTATAGCCACCTTTGAGTCGTGGATAGTCTATGCCGGTTGCCTCGTAAATCCACTGTTGGGTAATTTGACTGCGCAACCCACCTCGAAAACAATACAAAGCGCCATTTGGGTTATTTTTAATAAATTCAGTCCAAGCCTTAATTCGTGATTGCTTGATATCGCCTTGGACTAATTTATGACCTAGTTTAATGGCCTCGTCTTGACCTTGCTGTTTATAGCACGTACCAACCAATTCACGCTCTTTGTCGCTCATTAGTGGCAAGCTGATCGTGTGCGGGAAGGCGCCTTGTGCAAACTCAACTGGTGCACGCGTATCAAACATTGGCGTGTCACTAGTAACTAGCGTGCGAAAATCCTCAATTTGAGTGAGTAGGTTACTCATTAATGGTAACAATTGCTGCGTTGTGATTTGATGGTAGGATTTCACCAATGGCGCTTGCGTTAAAGCCAGCTGATTGCATCATCTTCTCAAACACTGCTTGCGCCTCACTACTTACCATAATCAACAAGCCGCCACTGGTTTGAGGGTCACAAATGATAGATTGAACCTCGCTGCTCATGCTGCTTAAGTGTTGGCCGTAGCTATCAAAATTTCGCTGCGCTCCGCCTGGTGAGCAGCCATTGGCTAGATAATCATGAATATTTGGCAGAGTGGGTACTGTTGAATAATTAACAACTGCTGATACCTTAGAGCCTTGGCACACTTCAATCAAATGTCCGCCCAAGCCAAAACCCGTTACATCGGTAATAGCATTAACGCCATCAATAGTCGCCAATTTAGCGCCAATATCATTTAACTGACACATGGT
>NZ_JAQRMS010000065.1:5388-7112 GCF_028599055.1 Candidatus Thioglobus sp. | reverse complement strand
GATTGGCGTAATGCTTGCATGTTTGCATTATAGCTGAAGAATTCGGGATCCATTGCGCCGTGTTGGCAGAAACCTGAACCAGTAAGGTTCAAGGCGGAAATTCGAAGTCTACCGCAGGCTTCCCACTACGTGGTGGGCTTGCACAATAGTAGCCTATCTCATATCCTTATTTGTTTATTTATCGGCTCAGGGGATATAGCCAATCACAAACACAACAGATGATTAATATTATCACCTTGTTAAAAAATAAATGCGCAATATTTTGAATAAATAAAGAGATATATGCCTTTATCACAAGAGTAATATATAAAGGTTTAATAGTTTTATTATTGATTTGTGACAATGAAAGCGTTCAATATTTCAGTTATCCTTTAGTGAGCACGTCTTGAGTTCTGATTTAATGTGTAAAATTCATACTTACACTAATTTCTGGTAATAACCGTGAGCGATTCAGATTTTTCATCTTTAAATTTAGCCCCTAATCTTGTAAAAAACTTAAGTACTCTAGGTTATGACGCCATGACACCTATTCAAGCGTTGAGCTTGCCGGCTATTATCAAAGGCAAGGATGTTATTGGCCAGGGAAAAACTGGCTCTGGAAAAACGGCTGCTTTTGGATTGGGTTTGCTAAACAAGCTTGATGTTAAGTCTTACAAGGTTCAATCAATTGTTTTGTGTCCAACCCGAGAGCTGGCCGATCAAGTGGCTAGTGAAATTCGAAAATTGGCCAGAGCTGTTCATAACATTAAAGTGTTAACTTTGTGTGGTGGTGCGCCCTTTGGCCCGCAAATTGGTTCACTGGCGCACGGCGCACATATTGTGGTTGGCACGCCAGGGCGTATTGAAGAGCATTTGCGAAAGCACACGTTGAAACTAGATCATGTTGATACACTGGTATTGGATGAAGCTGATCGTATGTTGGATATGGGCTTTCAAGATGCGATTGATGATATTATTGAAAAAATTCCAACAAATAGACAAACATTGTTGTTTAGTGCTACTTATCCGCAAGAAATTGAAGCCATTGCGCAGCGAGTGATGAAATCGCCAGTGACAGTTAATGCGCCTGAGGTGCATGAAGAGTCCACCATTAAGCAATATTTTTATCAAACCAATTCAGATGATGAGCGTATGACAGCGCTTCGTTTGTTGTTGGCGAAACATAGACCTGAATCTACCTTGGTTTTTTGCAACACTAAGCGTGACACTCAAGATGTGGCAGACGAGTTGGCTTATTATGGGTTTTATGCGCTCGCCATTCATGGAGATTTAGATCAGCGTGAGCGTGATCAAGCGTTAATTCGATTCTCTAATAAGAGCGTTTCCGCTCTAGTAGCCACTGATGTTGCTGCTAGAGGCCTGGATATTGATTCACTAGATTTGGTGATTAACTTTAACATTGCACATGATCCCGAGGTTCATGTGCACCGCATCGGTCGTACGGGTCGAGCGGGGCGTCATGGTATGGCTGCCAGTTTTTATAATGATAGGGAAATTAGAAAGCTGGATGAGCTAAATATTGAAATAACAGCGGATGAACTTCCTGCAGATACTTTGTTAGATAGGCCTATTAATAAGCCAGTGATGACTACCTTGAAGATCGATGGGGGTAAAAAACAAAAACTTCGACCGGGTGATATTGTGGGCGGCTTAACGGGAAAGGGCGGTATTCCTGGTGATCAAATCGGAAAAATTACCATGGCAAGTAATTGGTCTTATGTGGC
>NZ_JAQRMS010000065.1:0-5288 GCF_028599055.1 Candidatus Thioglobus sp. | reverse complement strand
ATGGGGGTAAAAAACAAAAACTTCGACCGGGTGATATTGTGGGCGGCTTAACGGGAAAGGGCGGTATTCCTGGTGATCAAATCGGAAAAATTACCATGGCAAGTAATTGGTCTTATGTGGCGGTAGCATCAAATTTAGTTAAGCCAGCATTAAAAAAAATCCAACAGGATAAATTAAAAGGTAGAAATTTTAGAGTGAGAATTCTTAGTTAAATGACTTGCTTCAGTAGTGTAATGGTTTGATCCATAGCAAGATTTAGATTTTCAAAAAGTTCCGATTCACTGCTATTGTTTGCATCATCAGAAACACCTTTAATCATAGTTATTGGAAGGTTGTATCTATTGGCAACATAAGCCACAGCAAAACCTTCCATATCGAC
The DNA here is from genome assembly GCF_028599055.1 of Candidatus Thioglobus sp. Taxonomy (GTDB): domain Bacteria; phylum Pseudomonadota; class Gammaproteobacteria; order PS1; family Pseudothioglobaceae; genus Thioglobus_A. The sequence continues at coordinate 4,909 of NZ_JAQRMS010000065.1, read as the reverse complement.
AATATCAGCGCTGTTATTAATATCATTACTGTTGGTAATGAACTGATCGCCAGTCGTTAAGACGAGTGTATTTTTAGCATGATCAGGTATTTGACACTCAATGCTTTGATACATGTCTTGTTGGTATTCGTCAAAAGGGATAAAGGCATCGTGCTGGGTAACCGAGCTGACAAAATACGCACTGCCTGCTGGGATGGGTTTAAGTGCGCCTGCCAAACCAATATTAATAAGTTGAGTAATGTTGAATTTGTCAATTAATGTTGTTGCAGCAAGGCTGCTGGCCACTTTTCCGATGCTGGATTCAATCAGTGTAATATGGTTGTTTTGGTAAACTTTGTAGCCCAAATGTGTTTCAAGAGGTTGTAGTTCAAAGGCTGAAACGATTTTTTGCACCTCTTCATCCATGGCACAAACAATACCGATGCTAGTCATAGGTTACTTGTGCGTTAACTTCGATATCCAAGGTACCTCTGGCATTTAAAAAGCTCAATTCAATAACGCATTCTAAGGCAACAACCTGGGCGTTAAGCTCTTTAATTAATTGAGCTACCGCTTTTACTGATCCGCCGGTTGCTAATAAATCGTCAACAATCAATACCTTGTCATTGGCCTCAATGGAATTCTCGTGCATCTCAAAGGTGTTTTGACCATATTCCAATTCATAGTCGATGCTAATGCACTGATCTGGCAATTTACCTGGCTTGCGCACCATAACAAATGGTACACCCATTTTGTAAGCGACCGCTGCACCAAAAATAAAACCTCTGGCATCAAGGCCAACAATTTTGTCTATGGTTTTTTTATTGTATTTACTGGCAATATCGTCAACCACATGAGCAAACGCTTCAGGATTGGCCAGTAAAGGAGAGATGTCTTTAAAAACAATGCCTTTCTGCGGGAAATCAACAATATCTTTAATATAATTGTCTATATCCATGATTAATCTTCAAGTGGTGTAACGTCAAGAATATCCCAAGTTTCAGTATCGTAATTAACTTCATAGCCAACCAATGCTGCCTCAACCTGATCTCTTAGCAATAAAGGCAGCTCCCACACTCGTGTACATCCTGGGTAGCCAAAAATATCATGATAGGTGTTGTCCGAAATGGTTAAGTGTTTACTCATACCCATCTGTGCAAAATTTCCCATAACATCCTCAAGAAAAGTTGGTGGCGCTAATGGATAAAAGTCTATTTTTTGATACATTTTGACGGTAGCAACCGCCTCTAACAAGTTGGCCTTAATACCGGCTGCATCGTTAATATCTTGCGTTATTTCAGTAACAAGGTCGTTTTCCTTATCAATGGTGATTGAGTGAATCATAGGAAAAACCGTTAGTGTTTCGATAGACATGATTAATCCTAGTGCTTGAAGTGACGCATGCCGGTAAACACCATAGCAATGCCGTGTTCATTCGCTGCTTGAATGACTTCCTCATCACGCATAGATCCACCTGGTTGAATGATGGCTTTAATACCGGCTTCAGCTGCTGCATCAATGCCATCTCTGAATGGGAAGAAAGCATCAGATGCCATGACTGAACCTTCAACCACCAGGTTTTCGTCAGCCGCTTTAATGCCGGCAATTTTGGCAGAATAAACACGCGACATTTGCCCAGCACCCACGCCAATCGTCATTTGATTTTTAACGTAAACAATGGCATTGGATTTAACCGTTTTGGCTACTTTCCAAGCAAACATTAAGTCATTCATTTGTTCGTCGGTTGGTTGGATATCACTCACACATTTCACATCGTCTTTAGTGATTGAGCCAAGGTCTTTGTCTTGCACTAGTAATCCGCCGGTGACACGTTTATAGTCGAGTGATGGTTGGGCTTTGGTTAGATCGCCACACTCGAGAGCGCGGACATTTTGTTTGACTGATAAAACTTCTTTAGCATCTGCATCAACGCTTGGGGCAATGATCACTTCAACGAATTGACGATCGATAATGGCCTGGGCAGTTTTCTTGTCTAAATTGCGATTAAAAGCAATAATGCCACCAAAGGCTGAGGTTGGATCGGTTTTGAAAGCATCGTCATAAGCATCAAAAATATTAGATCGTACTGCCACACCACAAGGGTTAGCGTGTTTTACGATAACACACGCAGGCTCATCAAAACTGCGTACACACTCTAAGGCTGCATCAGCATCGGCCATGTTGTTAAACGACATCTCTTTGCCTTGGAATTGCGTGGAAGAGGCCACACAAGCTTCAGAGATATTACTCTCTTTATAAAATGCCGCAGATTGATGTGGGTTCTCACCATAACGCATAGATTGCGTTTTTTGAAATTGTAGGTTCATGGTGTTAGAGAAGCCATCTTCACCTTTGCCTAAGTAGTTGGCAATTGCACCATCATACTGCGCTGTGTGCTCAAAGGTTTTAAGTGCAAGCGTTGTGCGAGTGGCAAGTGTTGTATCGCCGTTTTGGTTAATTTCATCAATCACAGTTTGATAATCTGATGCGTCAACTACCACAGTTACTGAAGCATGGTTTTTCGCACTAGAGCGCAACATGGCAGGTCCGCCAATGTCAATGTTTTCAATCGCATCTTCAAGTTTGCAATCAGGATTAGCGATGGTTGCTTGAAAAGGGTAAAGATTAACCACAACCAAGTCAATTGGATTAATGTCGTTTTCAGCCATCACACCTTCATCAAGGCCGCGACGTGCCAAGATACCGCCATGAATTTTAGGGTTTAGTGTTTTCACACGACCAGCCATCATCTCAGGAAAGCCCGTGTAATCAGAAACCTCAATTACAGGAATGTTGTTATCAGCTAAGAGCTTAGCAGTGCCACCTGTTGAAAGAATTTCGATATTTTTTGCGCTGAGTGCTTGAGCAAGTTCAAGTACGCCGGTTTTATCAGAAACACTGATTAAGGCACGTTGTATAGACATTTTATTCCTTTGATTTTTAATAAAAATATAAGGAAATAATTATAAAGTGTTACAGCTTGTAGAGTTCGATTTTTTTCTTCAAGGTGCCGCGATTAATCCCTAAGATGCGAGAGGCTTCGCTTTGGTTATGGTTAACTCGATCTAGAACAAATTTAATAACGATAGGCTCAACTTCGTTGGTGACCATTTTATGTACGCCGGACGCTTGCTCGCCATCAAGTTGCTCGAAATAGCGATCAAGTTTTGCGTTAATGCAAGCGGGTAAATCCATCGAGCTCATAGTTGATTTAAATAGTCCTCAAAAATTTTGAATTGTTGTTCACGATCAGTAATTTTGTTAATGGTTTGCCAAAATGGCTGAACATGATTTTTATCAAGGTGCGTAGCATACCAAAGAATGTGCTTGCGCGCGAGCCTCAATCCCAAAAAATCGCCATAAAATTGGTGAATTTTATCAATATGCTGCAAAATAGTGCGTTTTTTATCTTCAAGTGGTACCGGATTGAGTGATTGTCCAGTTTTTAAGTAATGATTAATTTCGGAAAAAATCCAAGGATTCCCCTGTGTGGCTCGTCCAATCATAACGCCAGCAGCCTTAGTGTAATCCAGTACTTGGCGTGCTTTTTGTGCACTGGTAATGTCGCCATTAGCAATCACAGGAATATCCACCTGATTGACCACGGTTTTAATGGTGTCATATTCTGCCAGCCCTGTGTATTTATCTTGTCTGGTGCGTCCATGCACGCTTAACATTTGAATGCCAGCTTGTTGGGCAATTTGAGCAATGGTTGGGGCGTTTTTATTGTCAACACTCCAGCCAGTACGCATCTTAAGGGTGACAGGGATATCAACAGCAGCCACAACTGCCTCTAGAATTTCTTGTACCAACTGCTCGTCTTGCATGAGTGCAGATCCAGCAGCCTTGTTGCAGACCTTTTTAGCAGGACATCCCATGTTAATATCGATTATATCTGCACCATATTCAACCGCTTTAATGGCAGATAAGGCGAGTTCTTGAGCCTCTGAGCCGGCAATTTGGATGCTAATTGGCTGCTGTTCGCCACTAAAGTCTAGGCGGTATTTAGATTTATTGCTATTGAGTAAATGCTCTTGAATAACCACCATTTCTGAGGTGGTTAGCCCAGCACCAAGTGATTTGCATAACTGCCTAAAAGGCTTGTCGCTAGTACCAGCCATGGGGGCGAGTAGTACGTTTGATGCCAGATTATAAGGTCCAATTTTAATTGACACGAACGGTATTATTTTTTTGATTTTCGAGTTTTTTCAAGTAGGCGTCTTTGCTTAAGTTTTGACAAATGATCAACAAACAAAATGCCATCTAAATGGTCAATTTCATGTTGGATACAAACGCCTAGCAATTCCTCTGCCTCTAACTCAAATTTTTTGCCTTGTTCATTTAGGGCGCTTACTTTGATATGATTAGCTCGAGTGACACATTCGTAATAATTGGGTACCGATAAACAACCCTCATCCCATTCCAGTTCACCATCTTTTTCGATAATTTGAGGATTGATTAAACACAAAGGCTGAGATTTATCCTCGGATGTATCGATAACAATCAAACGAATATGATGATCTACTTGAGTTGCTGCAAGCCCAATGCCTGGCGCGTCATACATAGTTTCAAACATGTCTTTAACCAAAGTGCGAATAGCATCATTAACCTCTGTAATTGGCTTAGCCTTGGTTCTAAGGCGTTTGTCTGGATAATGTAGAATAGGCAGTAACATAGCTATATTATAGTGTTTTTTACACTTTTAGAGAGCTCTGGGTGGTCTTCATTAAAATGAAGGCCTCGGCTTTCTTGTCTGGTTAGGGCTGATTGGATAATAATTTGGGCAGTTTTAACCAAGTTTCTTAGCTCAACTAAATCGCTAGAAATTAAGTAAAGACTGTAGTATTCATCAACTTCTGATTCAATTTGCTCTAATCGATGTTTGGCATAATTAAGACGCCTGTCCGATCTTACAATGCCAACAAAATTC
>NZ_JAQRMS010000064.1 GCF_028599055.1 Candidatus Thioglobus sp. | reverse complement strand
TTCCGAAAATGTTCGTCCTAAAAATTGTTACAGATTTTGCTGCAGCTCATTCACTTAGAGAATATCCAGGTGATTGTGCTCGCCTACATGGCCATAATTGGCAGGTGGAAGTGCTTGTTAGCTCAAAAGTGCTTGATGATGTGGGCATGGCAATTGATTTTAGAGAAATCAAAAAACAAACCAAAGTAGTTATTAAAAGACTGGACCATCAGTATTTAAATGAGGTTGAGCCTTTTAATCAACTAAACCCTACGGCTGAAAATATTGCCAAATATTTTTATGAAGAAGTGGGTAAATTAATCAACACAGAAGAGGTTCGAGTCAAAGAAGTGACCATTTGGGAAACTTTAAGAGCGTCTGTTACTTATTCGGAGGACCAATCATGAAATCTTGTGATTTGCCTGACACACAAAACAACTTAGATACTCGTCAAATCGTTATTGATCAAGTAGGTATTAAAGATATTTCTCACCCAATTACTTATGTTGATCGTGATGGTAATAAATCACCAACAGTGGGTAATTTCACTATGACGGTTGCCTTGCCAGAAAATGTTAAGGGCACACATATGTCACGTTTTATTCAAATTTTGAATGAAGGGCCGTGTGAATTTAATAGCAGCAACTTTGGTAAAATTATTGAAAAAGTTCGTGATCGTCTAGAGTCTGAAACTGCTCATATTATTTTAGATTTTCCTTTCTTTAGAAAGAAAAAAGCACCTTCTTCGGGGGTTGAGTCCATGATGGATTATCAGGTTAGCTTGTACGGCTCTTTGTCAGGCGGTGAAACTGAAGTAATGATGAAAGTGGTTGTACCGGTTACAAGTTTGTGTCCATGTTCTAAGAGTATTTCAAAATATGGCGCGCACAATCAACGCTCTCATATCACTATTAAGGCCAAAGCAGCTGCAGGGAAAACGCTATATCTAGAAGACCTAATTGATTTGGCTGAGAAGAAGGCTTCTTGTGAGCTATACGCAATTTTAAAGCGTGAAGATGAAAAAGTTGTGACTGAAAGAGCGTATGATAACCCTGCATTTGTTGAGGATTTAGTGCGTGACATCGCGGTTGCTTTAAATAGCAATGAAAACATTAGTTATTACCGCCTAGAGTCAGAAAACTTTGAGTCAATTCACAACCATTCAGCTTACGCATTAATTGAGAACCAAAAATAAAGAAAGACCAAGCCATGAAATACAATACTGACAATCTAAGAATTACCTCAAGTGCGCCTATTATGGCGCCTAATGAGCTAATGGAAAAGTATCCTTTGAGCGAGAACGGATCTGTTGGTATTTTTCAATCGCGTGAAACCATTGCCAAAATTTTAACCGGTGAGGATAAGCGTCTAATGGTGATTGTTGGTCCGTGTTCAATTCATGATTCTAAAGCTGCGCGCGACTATGCTGAAAAATTAGTCCATTTAAGAGAAACACTTAAAGAAGATTTGTTTATTGTGATGCGCGTGTATTTTGAAAAGCCACGCACAACTATTGGTTGGAAAGGCCTAATTAACGATCCAGATTTGGATGAAAGTTTTAACATTGATAAAGGTCTAAAGATTGCTCGTCATTTGTTAACAGATATTGCCGATATGGATATGCCAGTTGCGGTTGAGTATCTTGATTTAATTACACCGCAATATATTTCTGATTTAATTTCATGGGGTGCGATTGGTGCGCGTACAACAGAAAGTCAATCTCATCGCGAATTAGCCTCAGCCTTATCTTGCCCGGTTGGCTTTAAAAACGGCACCACAGGGTCGCTTAGAGTGGCCATTGATGCGATTAAGGCTGCCAGTAGTCCACATCATTTATTATCGGTTAATAAAGAGGGTGGCGTGAGCCATTACACTTCGTCAGGCAATGAAAGTACCCACATTATTTTGCGTGGCGGCTCTGATGGTCCAAATTACGATCAAGAGTGCATTAATCACACTTATACGCAATTGGAAGAGGAGGGTCTTCCTGCTAGGGTTATGGTTGATTTCTCACATGCCAACAGCCAAAAGAAGTTCAAAAATCAAATGCTGGTAGGTGATGAAATTGCCCGCCAAATTTCTAATGGATCCGACAAAATATTTGGCGTCATGATTGAGTCAAATATTAACGAAGGTAATCAGCCGGTAGGATCGTTAGAATCACTTGAATATGGGGTTAGTATTACCGATAGTTGCATTAATTGGGAAGACACCGAAACCCTACTAAAAACACTCGCAAAAGCAGTGCAAACTAAAAACGCCTAAGCGCTTGATTTAACACTCATTTCTGCATTAATTTTTTTTCTAATTTAAGCGCAATATTTACCTATTTTTATTGTGTAAAAATAGTTGTTTAGGGTACAATAAAAGCTAATTTAATCAAGCCTTTTTTGTATGTCTGATAACCTCGATAATCCAGAAGTATTTGAGCCTAATTTCCCCGTAGTTACCATCGAAGACGAGATGCGTGATTCCTACTTGGAATACGCCATGAGTGTCATTGTTGGACGTGCATTGCCTGATGTTCGAGATGGCCTCAAACCGGTTCATCGTCGTGTACTTTATGCCATGGATGTTCTTGGCAACGACTACAACAAATCATACAAAAAATCAGCCCGTATTGTTGGTGACGTAATTGGTAAGTATCACCCGCATGGTGACACGGCTGTGTACGACACCATTGTTCGTATGGCGCAACCTTTCTCAATGCGCAATATTCTTATTGATGGTCAAGGTAACTTTGGTTCGGTTGATGGTGATTCAGCAGCAGCCATGCGTTATACCGAAATTCGCATGGCCAAGCTTTCGCATGAATTATTGCGCGACCTTGATAAAAATACTGTTGATTTTATTGACAACTACGATGGTTCAGAATCTGAGCCTTCGGTATTGCCAACTCGTGTGCCTAATCTATTAGTTAACGGCTCATCAGGTATTGCGGTGGGTATGGCAACTAACATTCCGCCCCATAATTTAGGTGAAGTGGTTGAGGCGTGTCTACAAACCATTGATAATGAAGATATCACGATTGATGAGTTGTTAAAGGTAATGCCAGGTCCAGATTTCCCAACAGCCGGTATTATTAATGGCGCCAGCGGCATCCGCCAAGCTTACGAAACTGGAAAAGGAAAAATTTATTTGCGCTCGGTTTCTCACGTGGAAGGCGAAGACAAACAAAGTATTGTGGTTACCGAACTGCCGTACCAGGTTAATAAAGCAAAGCTGATTGGTAAAATCGCTGAGCTGGTCAAGGATAAACGCGTTGACGGCATTACCGGTCTTAGAGATGAATCAGACAAAGACGGCATGCGCATGGTGATTGAACTTCGCCGTGGCGAAGTGCCTGAGGTGATGCTTAATAATCTTTATAAGCTAACCGAAATGCAAACAGTATTTGGTATTAACATGGTGGCCATTGACAAGGGTATGCCTAAATTAATGACGCTTAAAGGAGTGCTAGAGGCGTTTATTGCGCACAGGCGTGATGTAGTAACCCGTCGCTCTATCTTTGATCTTAACAAGGCTAGAAACCGTGCTCATTTGTTAGAGGGTTTGTCAGTTGCGCTCCACAATATTGACGAAATTATTGAGCTAATTAAAGCAGCACCAAATCCGACAGAGGCTAAAGCGGCACTTGTATCTAAAACATGGCAGGGCAGCGTCATTAAAGAATTAATCGGTGATCGCGATATGGCAATGTTTAAGCCGGAAGATTTACCTGCTGAACTTGGCCTGCAAGTATCAGGCGACTATCAGCTATCTGAAAAGCAGGCGCAAGCCATTCTTGATCTTAAGCTTCATCGTTTAACCGGCCTTGAAAAAGATAAGATTTTTGATGAATTTAATGAGCTGTTAGAGCGCATTAAATATCTGCTTGATATCTTGCAAAATCCAGAGCGTTTGATGCAGGTTATTCGTGACGAATTAATTGAAGTGCGTGACAATTATGCCAATGCGCGCATGACACAAATTGTTGAGCATAAAATTGATCTAACGCTAGAAGATCTAATTGCTCAAGAAGACCGTGTGGTTACTTTGTCTCATGGTGGTTATGTGAAGGCACAATCCTTAAGTGATTATCAAGCGCAACGTCGTGGTGGCAAAGGTAAGGCAGCCACCAAAATGAAAGACGAGGACTTTGTAGACCAGTTATTTGTGGCTAATTCACACGATACGGTGCTGTGTTTCTCATCGGCTGGTAAGGTTCATTGGCTTAAAGTATACGAACTACCAATGGCGTCACGTACAGCCAAAGGTAAGCCAATTATTAATTTATTACCACTGGAAAAAGATGAAGTAATTAATGCCATCTTGCCAGTATCTGAATTTACGGATGATCAGTTTGTATTTATGGTGACTAGCAGTGGTACTTGTAAGAAAACCTCACTGACTAATTTTGCCCGCCCAAGAAAAGGCGGTATTATCGCCATTGAATTGCGTGATGGTGACAAATTAGTCGGTGTAGATATCACTTCAGGTGATAATGACATTATGCTATTCTCAGCGAATGGTAAGTCAATTAGATTTAAAGAGGCCGATGTTCGCGCTGTTGGTCGAACAGCAATTGGTGTTCGCGGCATGAAGTTAGTGGATGATGAGATTGTTTCAGCTATTATCGCTGATGATTCTAGCCCAATTCTAACGGCCACTGAGATGGGTTATGGTAAGCGTACAGAGCTTGATGAATACCGTGCACAAGCGCGTGGTGGCTCGGGTGTAATCTCTATTAAAACCTCAGATCGTAATGGTAAGGTTGTTGGCGCTATTCAGGTAACTGATGAAGACGAAATGATGCTGATTTCTAATAAAGGCACGCTAGTCCGCGCACGAGCCGGTGACGTATCTATCATTGGTCGTAACACGCAAGGTGTGACTTTGATTAACATCGCCAAAGGAGAGAAGCTAGTTTCTGTCGCTAAAATTGCCGAAACTGAGGGTGAAGAAGAAGCGAGCGAGGAAGTTAGCGAAGAATAACACGAAAATTCTTAAAAAAATAAAAATGTCGCACTGGTTGTGGCATTTTTTTTGGTATTTTTACCAAAACTTGACCTGGGTCAAGGCTTCAATATTCCCTGCTTTATAAAATGAACTCGATTCATTAATAAACAGGAGTAAAAATCATGAAAACAATCGGTGCTTTATCTTTTGCAGGCGTACTTTGGATGGCTTTGATCACATTGGCGACTATGCTATAAAAAAATACCCATTTAGAAAATTCCCTAAATTTTCTAAAACCCCTCTCCAAAATGCCGTTTTAGAGCCAAAAGTGCTTTAAAACGGCATTTTTTCGTCCATAAAACCAATTTTTGTTAATAAATTAGGCGTATTTTAAAAATTTGCCAAATTTTATAAACCACACTACAATTATTATTATGAAAAACTATATTGCAATATCAGGCTCAATCTTTGCCATTGTGGCGTTTGCACATTTACTTAGAATTATTGATGAATGGGTAGTAACAGTCAATGGACAAGTTGTGCCAATGACTATTTCTTATTTGGCTTTTGTAGCTACAGCAATGTTGGCTGTTTGGGCATTTAAGTTCAAATAACTCAAAACAGCATTTACCTAAGCGTATTTTATTTTTGGTTTTAAACTAAAATTAATAGTTGATGATATAATAATAAAATTTATTTAATAGGGTTCTTTTTAGAATGAAAAAACTATTTTTATTGTTACTTACAGGGTGGGCTCTCAGTACATTTTTAATTGGTGAAAAAACACAATCTGTAATCAAAGATTACATTAAGCAATCAGACAAACAATCAAGAGGGCTTTATGATGTATCAATTAGGTTGACTTCATACAAAAAATCATTTTTATCTGCAAATGCAGAAATAGAAATTGATATCATTGATCCTGCAATTAGAGAAGATATTGCTGAATTTGTAAGGTTGCCTATTAAATCAAGTTTAACTATAAAACATGGCCCTGTATTTTTTCAAGGCAACCCAAGTATTGGCCTAGCAAATATAAGTGATACAATCAACTTATCTGATTTCATCGCAGACAAGTATAAATATGAGTTTTCTAAATATGTTGATGATGATATTAAGATAATTTCAAATACCAAATTTAAATTTAATGGTGATTTTAGCAATAAAGCAGAAATTAACAACATTGAAATAAATAACAATGATTTAAATCTTAAAATTAGCCCGATTATTATGATGGTAAATGGAAATCTTGATGCTGGGTTTGATAGTTATAAAAGCAGTATGCTAATTGAAGATTTAACATTAAACATGCCTGGTAATTATTTTAATATTAAAGACTTTAAGTTTGATTCTAATGTTGATGAACTATTTGGGGGTTTTTATCCATTAGGGGTTGGTCAACTTAAAATAGAAGAAATAACACTAAGAACAAGTGAAACTAATATTCCTCCAATTAGTTTATCAGTTAAGGCAAATTCTAAAGCCCACAGAAAGAATGATAGGTTGTTTGATAAAAGTGAAATAAATTTAGTTATTTTAAACCCTGATAAATTAGGGTTTAAAATGCCGATGGATTCAATTAATATTGTTGGAAATTTTTCAGGTATTTTAGAAGAAGACTTTAAGTCTCTTTGGAATCTAATTTCTATATCTTCTACTATGAGCGAAGACCAACTGATGAATAGATTTGGAGAATGGTTTAACACATTTTTATCTAGGAGTGATCTGGATTATGGTGTAAAGATAACCTCTAGCAAGGATAAAAAAGACACTGGCAGTATGGATTTTAAGTTAAGTTATATTGGACAAAAGAATACTGGTGAAAGTATAGATCAAACTTTTCTTAACTTTCAAGCAAATCCATTAGATTTATTTACTGCCGAATTACACCTGCTAGTCAATAAAGACTGGCTAAATACTTTAGATCCAGTCGCATTGGATGGCGCTAATACGATAATTTCCAGTTTAATCGAACAAGGAATGATAAGAGAGTCTGAAGCAGATTATAGTGTTTCGGCGAGTTACAAAGATCAGACTCCAATTGTAAATGGTAAGAGATTTTCTGATGAGTTGGCAGGTGTATTAAACCAGGTGCGGTAAGTTTGTTTTCAGTAATGAAAGTCACTAAAAAAAGATTTTTTAGATTAGTGTTCTCGAGTGGCGGAGAAGGTTAACTTCGGATGGCGTTCTTCAGTTAACTGTAGATTGACCATTGACGGCGCTAAGTAAGTCAGCATGCCGGCAGAGTCAATCGCCACGTTATTACCCGCTTTGGCTTTGAGTTGTTCAATATCTT
>NZ_JAQRMS010000063.1 GCF_028599055.1 Candidatus Thioglobus sp. | reverse complement strand
GCTGCTTTTATTTTCATATTTCCTTATCCTTTTAAAATTATGCATTAGAAGCGACTTTCCAATCCTTATGACATGGAAAACCAGCTTCAACATAGTGTGGTCATTTTGAATTCCGAGCTTTTCTCATTCCTCTCTCCTCATGTTTAAAAAACTCTGAATTTATTATATACACAAAATTAGAATGAATGTTCATTTTATTTATAAAAATAAGTTACTGTGTTAAAATTAAAACCATCGTCAACTTAATTTATAATACATACATATGTTTTTCTACACAAAAAATACAAAAAAACAATGTACTTTTAATACGGCGGATAAGATTAATGAGGCCGCATTGACACTATTTGCAGAACATGGTTTTTTTAATACATCAATACACCATATACAGAAAAAATCACAAGTAAGCATTGGCTCAATTTATCATCATTTTGGCAGCAAAGAGGCTATTGCGGATAGCCTGCAAAAGAAAATTCTTGAGCAAATGGAGGAGTCATTTATTGATGTTATTAATCAATACGATACATTCCAAGAAAAATATTATCATATTATAGAATTACTATTTTTAATGACTGAGAGCGAACCCAGGGCTATGCAGTTTATTTTTCATTCAAAATACTCTGAATATAGCAAGCTTTCTAAATCAATATACCAATCAAAGCCTTTTTCAGCTATTCATAAAGAAGTGAAAATTCATTGCAAGAATAGCATTATAGATCAAAAAATACACTCGGTCGATTTGACCATGGCACTACTGTTTGGTTTTGCAATTCAACTCATCCAATTAAGACTAGACAAGGTTATGGTTAAGCCAATCACGTTAGAAATAGATACCGTATTTAATGCTGTTTGGAATGGGGTTTGTTCAGAAAAACAGGCCATTTAAAAAATTAAGGCCTAGTGTCAATTTCTTGTTTTTCCTTTTCAGAAGGCAGCATATCTTCTTTAGTAATGCCCATGGCAAGAATCATCGAGCTGGCTACATAGATAGAGGAGTAAGTACCAATCAGCACACCAATTAACAATGCAATAGCAAAGCCGTGGATAATCTCTCCACCCAAAAAGAACAAGGCTAACAACACCAATAGTGTTGTGACTGAAGTCATGATGGTTCTTGATAATGTTTGATTGAGCGCACCATTAATAATTTTGGCCGGATCCACGTGTCGGGTTGACAAAAAATTCTCACGAATTCGATCAAATACTACAATAGTATCGTTTAAGGAATAACCAATAACTGCCAGAATAGCGGCCAATACCGTTAAATCAAATTCAATTTGAAACAGAGAGAAAACGCCCAAAGTAATCATCACATCGTGCACCAAAGCTGTAATCGAGCCCAAAGCAAAACGATATTCAAAACGAAATGCAACATAAATCAAAATACCAATCAAAGCGTACAGCATCGCCAAACCGCCATCATTAGTCAACTCTTCACCCACTTTAGGGCCAACAAACTCCACACGTCGGATGTCCACATCATCGCCCAATAGACGAATAATTTTAGTGCTTAATTTCGCACTTGAGATGGTTTGCGGCTCAAGGCGAATTAGAATTTCATTGGTTGAGCCAAAATATTGTACATTGGCACTTTTAAAATTAGCCTGATCAAGCGTTGTTCTAACTTCTGATAGATCAACCCCTTGCTTATAACCCACTTCGATAAGTGTGCCACCGGTGAAATCAATACCAAGTTTTAATCCGTTTGTGGCTAATGAAAAAACACTTGCTGCCAACAATATGGCAGAAAAAATAATGGCATAAGTGCGCTTGCCAACAAAATCAATGGTTGGAATATTTAAAGCTTTCATACTCATATTGAAATCTCCTCTAATTTTTTACCGCCATAAATTTTATTAATAATGGCGCGCGAGACAATAATGGCTGTAAACATCGAAGTCACAATGCCAATTGACAGCGTGATGGCAAAGCCTTTAATTGGCCCAGTGCCAAAACTAAACAACACTAAAGAGGCAATTAGCGTGGTGATGTTTGCATCAGCAATAGTCAGCACAGCTTTATCATAACCAGCAGCAATGGCTTTTTGAATGTTGCTATTTGAGCCCAACTCCTCTTTGATGCGCTCAAAAATAAGCACGTTAGCATCAACCGCCATACCAACAGTCAATACAATACCTGCAATACCTGGCAATGTTAGGGTTGCCTGTAAGAGTGACAAGACTGCCACAATCATCACTAAATTAAGCGTTAGCGCAATATTAGCCACCATGCCAAATACACGGTAACGTACCGCCATAAAGACTAATACCAAGATAAAACCAATCACCACACTCATCACACCTTTGGCAATATTATCTGCACCTAAACTTGGGCCAATGGTACGCTCCTCAATAATTTCAATCGGTGCAGATAGTGAGCCTGCTCTTAATAAGAGTGCTAAATTTCTAGCCTCTCTAGCGCTATCAATCCCGGTAATCTGAAATCTTGAAGAGAATGTCCCTTGAATGGTTGCCGCATTAATAATATCTTGTGTGGTAGAACGCTTCTTAACCAATTTATCGTTTTCTAAAACCGTTTCAACTTTGTTTTCAATAAAAACCACCGCCATACGATGATGAATGTATTTTTTGGTCGTATCAAGCATGGCTCGACCACCCGCGCTATCCAAAGTAATATTAACCATTGGCGTTGCATTTTCAGAATCAACTCCTGAGGCAGCACCAGTAATATTTTCACCCGTTGCAATAACGCGAGTTTTTAACAATAGTGGGCGTCCATCTCTAAAATAATATAGCTTTGAGCCAATGGGTGTCTTGCCTGACTGAATCGCAGTTTGGGGATCATTCTTTTCATCCACTAGACGAAATTCCAAAGTAGCCACTGCACCCAAAATCTCTTTGGCGCGTGCCGTATCTTGCACACCTGGTAATTGCACAACAATACGCTCTAAACCTTGCTGCTGAATAATAGGCTCGGCCACACCCAGTTCATTAACACGATTACGAAGCGTGGTAATGTTTTGCTTTAGTGCATTACTTTTTGCCTCTGACTGTGCGCTCTCGCTAATACCAATAGCAACCTGCAATGGATTGTCTGATGGTACATCCAAAATAACCAAATCAGTTAACTCAGATTGAATCAACTTCAAGCCTTGTGTTTTTGCATCATCTGTTTTGAACAGCACCGCCAAATTGTCGTCTTTAATATCAACACGCTTATACAAACGATCTTGGCGCAATAAAGTACGCAATTCATTATAAGACTTATTCAGCGACATATTAATCACCGCCTGCATATCCACTTCCAATAGGAAATGCACACCACCTCGAAGATCCAATCCTAATGACATCGCCTTACCACCCACATCAGCCAGCCAGGCTGGAATAGATGGCGCCAAGTTCAGCGCTGTGACATAGTTACGGCCCAAATCTTGCTTCAACACCTCTTTGGCGCTTAATTGAGATTTATTATCAGAAAATCTAGCCAGAATTCGACGCCCTGTTAACTCAACCGACTTGTAGCTAATGGTCTGAGTGTTCAGTGACTGTTTAACCTTGTCCAAATCAGCTTGTGTCAAAACAGCATCGCCATTAGCAGAAATTTGAACAGATAAATCAGAGCCAAAAATATTTGGCAATGCATACAAGGCACTTAACAATAAGAAAAACGCAATCAGCGTATTTTTAAGAGCGGAAAACTGATTCATAACAAGCCTAGAGTTAATTAAAGTGTTGCACTACCTTTAGGTAATTTCTGGTTAATGCCTTGCTTTTGCACCTTAACCACAACGCCATCGGCAATTTCCAATGTCGCAAAAGATTCATCAACAGAAGCAACCCTGCCAACAATACCGCCGTTGGTAACCACTTCATCACCTTTTTTAAGGGCTGCTAATAATGTTTTGTGCTCTTTGGCGCGCTTCTGTTGTGGTCTGATGAGTAAAAAATACATCAGCACAAACATAATAATCAAAAACGGTAGTCCGCCTAATGGATCACCGCCGCCAGTTGCTGCACCTTCTGCAAATGCAGGGCTAATAATTAAATCTAATAAATTCATGTTACTCTCCTATTGTGTAATAAATTCTAAGCCACCCATGTAGCTTTGTAAAACGCTTGGGATTTTAATACTGCCATCAGCCTGTTGATGATTTTCTAAAACAGCCACTAAAGTACGCCCAACTGCCAAACCAGAGCCATTTAATGTGTGTAGTAACTCAGGCTTGTTGGTTTCTTTATTCTTGTATCTAAGTTGTAAACGGCGTGCTTGAAAATCCTCAAAACAAGAACAAGATGAAATCTCACGATAGGCACTTTGCCCAGGTAGCCAAACTTCTAAGTCATAAGTTTTTGCCGCAGAAAAACCTAAGTCGCCAGCACACAAGTTCACCTTTCGATAAGGCAACTCTAGTGCTTGCAAAATACCTTCAGCATGCCCAGTGAGCTGTTCTAATGTTTGATAAGAATCTTGCGCTTTAACCACTTGCACAAGCTCAACCTTTTCAAACTGATGTTGGCGAATTAAACCACGTGTATCACGCCCATAAGCGCCCGCTTCAGATCTAAAACTTGGCGTGTGACCAACAAATTTCAAAGGCAGTTCTTTTTCATTCACCAGGGTGTCGCGCATCATATTAGTGATTGGCACCTCACCAGTTGGTATCAAGTACAATGTTTTAGCATCGCCCTCTTCACCATGCAAATGGGTTTTAAACAAATCTGCCTCAAATTTAGGTAATTGACCTGTGCCCGTCAGTGATTCACTATTAACCAAATAAGGTACGTAAGCTTCAGTATAGCCATTAATCTCACTATGTTGATCCAGCATAAACTGGGTCAAAGCGCGATGAAGTCGTGCAATTTTTCCTGTCATCACAGAAAAGCGTGCACCGGAAATTTTAGCTGCCGTTTCAAAATCAAGGCCGTGCATCTCGCCTAAATCAACATGGTCTTTAACTTCAAAATCATACTGCCCTGGCTCACCCCATTTTGACACTTCAACATTATCATCTTCAGAGTTGCCCGCTGGTACAGAATCATGAGGAATGTTTGGCATAGATAGCGCAATATCATCAATTTGCACTTGAATCGATTGCAGCTCTGATTTTGCTGCATCAAGCTCATCACCTAGGTCAGCCACAGAGGCTAATAACGGCTTAATATCTTCGCCAGCAGCTTTAGCCTTGCCAATAGATTTTGATTGGGTGTTGCGCAGATTTTGCAACTCTTGAGTTTTAACCTGATTTTTTTTACGACTATTTTCTAGTGCAGATAACGCCTTGATATCAAAGGAAAAATTTCGTTTTTGTAGCGCCTTAGCAACAGCGTCTACATCATTTCTTAGTTGCTTTTTACTCAGCATTGTTATATAATGGTTTCCTTATATTGATTTAAATCTCTAATTGACCTAGAGCTTTTAAATAAAACTTATTCGGGAAATTATACTATGTTTAACTCATTTTCGTCCGCTGATGCGTGCAAACTATTAGCCAATGGCGCTCAACTTGTTGATGTTCGAACTGCGGCGGAATTTTCTCGTGGTGCACTGCCAAATGCAATCAGCTTACCACTTCAAGGCATCATGAACGCTGCTAATGTAATCGATAAAGACAAAGCCATCGTACTTTATTGCCTAAGTGGTGCACGCTCAGCAACGGCTAAAAATTATCTTATTCAAATGGGTTTTAACGAAGTGCATGATCTAGGCTCGTTCAAAAACTACAACTGCGAATAACGCCCGCATTAATTACCGGCAAATACACCCAATTTGCTTGTTAAAATTCTCAACTATTGAATTAACATAATGCAGTATGAGAGTTAAAAGTACCTGGCACAAATCTCAAGTTAAAACCATTGATGACATTGCTGGCGCCTTGGCATTTAACTCTTGGCGAATTACCAAAAACCAGCTAGAAGATTTAATTAACGAGGCCTTTGTTATTGAAAAGGCTCAGGTATTTGATGTTATCCGTGAATACATGTGTTATCTCATTCAATGTGTGGATCGCCTAACCTTTGACGTGCTGGATACAAAGCAACGTCAAGAGCTTATTATTGCACTCGCCAAACAATCGGCAGATTATTATCACGAAAATAAACAAGAGCGCATTGGCCCAGGCGATCATTGGCAAGAATTTATCCAAACTTATAATGCCCGCAGTCAAGATTATAGCGATTATGAATTCAAAGATGGCGAACCAAACTATTTGTTCATGCGTTATTTTGCAGAAAAAGTTCAAAAATCCATGACTGATGCCGATGAAAAATGGATTGTTCAACAAATCTGTGAAATACAAGCACCAAAAGCATTCAAAGCACTTAATAAAAGTGTTCAGCAATTGGTGTCTGTTGAAAGTATCGTTTCAACCAAAGAGAAAATTAAACGTAAAGAAAACAAAGTGCCACGTTCAAAGCGCAAATCCACGCGTCAAGATACACCGCTTAAAAACACCTCATCCAGTGATCACATTACCTAACTTGTAATTTGGTTCACTTGTCCATAGATAATAATTAATACCAATAAAATCTAATACCATTTTCAAGAATAAAATGAATAATATAGTGCTTATAATCGCCCCACTAATTGACCTAAAAATACCTGTGTTACTTATTGATAACACAGGTATTTTTAGGTCAATTAGTGGGTATGAGGATGAGTGCTAGATTGTTTAGTTTATTTTTGAAAATGGTATAAGGACAAATCTATGATTACAATGTGCACAAGTTGCGGTGGACTAAATAAAATTCCCACAGAGAAATTAAACAGCAATCCAAATTGTGGAAAATGCAAACAACCTTTATATAAAGGTGAGCCAATTTCAATGACAGGCACACAGCTCACCCGAGCCATTGAAAAAACAGACGAGCTTTTGGTGGTTGATTTTTGGGCGACTTGGTGTGGGCCGTGCAAGCAATTTGCACCTACTTTTAAACAAGCAGCCAATCAACTTGAGCCAAAAGCACGCTTTATCAAGATTGAAACTGAGGCTGAGCAGGCGATTTCTGCCAAATACAGTATTCGCTCAATTCCAACCTTGGTCATATTTAAAAACGACAAGGAAATTGATCGTGTATCGGGTGCATTAAGCGCACCAGACTTTAGCAATTGGGTAAATCAACACACATAAAGCTTAAATATCATCCATTTTAAATATTTCCTAAATTTTTAAAATAGCAAAAACAAACGCTCATTTTATTGTGAAATAACATTAAAAACAGATATTTTTAACTGAATTTAAGGGCTTTTAGACATTACTTTAAACATTAGCTGCGTAATTAATCTAAATATAGCGCTCTAAATGGTGAATTCGCATCATAAGTGCACAACTTTCAATTCTCTAGCATCGATGCCAGTCATGCTATAGAATACCTCAAAAGGTGTTCTATAGCTCAAACATTTTCTAGGTCTTGAGTTAAGGCTG
>NZ_JAQRMS010000062.1 GCF_028599055.1 Candidatus Thioglobus sp. | reverse complement strand
AACAAACACTTTCAGCGGACTGCTAACACAGCCGTTGAAGTGAGGCGTTCACACGGCGCTTACAGCGCCTTTTTTTATTGATCTTAAAACTTGCTGTTATTGTTCTAAGGCAATATCCAATACTTCATCAATCCACTTAACTTTGATCACATTAAGATTGCCTTTGATCTTCTCTGGCACTTCAGACAACTCACGTTCGTTGTCATCTGGAATGATCACGGTTTTAATACCGCCACGAAGGGCTGCTAGCATTTTCTCCTTTAGGCCGCCAATTGGCGTTATTTCACCACGTAAGGTGATTTCACCAGTCATAGCCACATCAGCCTTAACCTTACGCCCTGTGAGTACAGATACCAACGCTGTACACATTGCCGCACCCGCACTCGGGCCGTCTTTTGGTGTTGAACCATCAGGTACATGAATATGAATATCAAGCTTTTCTTGAAAATCATCACTAAGGCCTAGTTCTTTTGCTCGTGTGCGAGTGACGCTCATAGCCGCTTGAATGGATTCTTTCATGACGTCGCCTAGTTGGCCAGTATAGTTAAGCTTACCCTTACCCTTATAAGCGGTTGCTTCAATGGTTAAAAGATCGCCACCAACTGATGTCCATGCCAAACCAGTTACTTCTCCGACTTGGTTGTTTTCTTCAGCCAGACCAAAACGATGTTTCTTGACGCCTAAATATTTTTCAAGATTCTTGTCACTAATGGTAGCTTTGGTTTTGCGCTTCTTAAGCACCACCTCTTTCACCACTTTACGACAAATAGTGCTAATGGTTCTATTAAGGCCACGCACGCCTGCTTCACGGGTGTAATAACGAATAATATTTAAAATAGCCGAATCTTTAAAGCTAATTTCATTCGCCTTAATACCGTTACTGTCCATTGCTTGCTTAATCAAGTGACGCTTGGCGATCTGGACTTTTTCATCTTCCGTGTAACCAGATAGCTCAATAATCTCCATTCTATCTAACAATGGCTGAGGTAGGTCAAGTGAGTTAGCCGTTGCCACAAACATCACTTGCGAGAGGTCATAATCAACTTCTAAATAATGGTCATTAAAGGTATGATTTTGCTCAGGGTCTAGCACTTCTAACATTGCTGAAGAAGGATCTCCGCGATAATCGCTGGCCATTTTCTCAATTTCATCAAGTAAAAATAGTGGATTTTTTACGTTGACTTTCTGCATTTTTTGCACAATTGAGCCAGGCATGGCACCAATGTAAGTACGTCTGTGACCCCGAATTTCAGCCTCATCACGAACACCACCCAAAGCCATACGCACATATTTTCGATTAACCGCTTTGGCAATAGACTCACCCAAAGAAGTTTTACCCACACCTGGCGGGCCCACCAAACACAGAATATTTGCCTTATTATGAGACACTCTAGTTTGTACCGCCAAATGCTCCAAAATACGCTCTTTAACTTTATCCAGGCCGTAGTGATCATCATCAAGAATTTTTTGCGCCTTTTTCAGGTCTTTATTGATGATGGTTTTCTTTTTCCAGGGTACATCACATAAATTTTCAATATAGGTGCGAATGATAGAAGCGTCAGATGATTGAGACGACATGCGTGATAACTTCTTAAGTTCGCTTTGCGCTTTTTCTTTAGCTGCTTTAGGCATTTTTGCCTTATTAATGCTTAACTGCAACTCCTCAATTTCATTTTCATCTTCAGCGTTACCCAATTCTTTTTGAATGGATTTCATCTGCTCATTCAAATAATAATCACGCTGATTGGATTCCATTTGCTTGCGCACGCGTGAGTGAATTTTATGCTCAGTGTCCAGCACCTCGATTTCACTTTGAATAACCGTTAAAATTTTATTCAATCTATCCTGAGCCTGGTCACCGCCAAGAAGCGCTTGTTTTTCAGATACTTTAAGTGCCAAATTAGCAATAATAACATCACTAAAACGCTCAACATCGGTAACATCTTTAAGCATTTTTAAGACTTCTTCAGGAATTTTTTTGTTGAGCTTAATATATTTTTCAAAACTCTCGAGTGCTAGGCGCATCATCGCTTTAACTTCAGTTTCATCTTCTGAGGCTAGTGCCAAATCACTAAGCTGGACCTCGCTATACTCTTCTAAGTCAATGATGGCCTCGACCTTGGCACGCTTCACACCCTCAACCAATACTTTAATTGTGCCATCAGGCAGTTTTAGCATTTGCAAAATAGTGGCCAATGTGCCAACTTCATGCAAATCATCATATTGTGGATTTTCTACTTTGTCGTCTTTTTGGGTGACCAAGAAAATATATTTACTGCCAGCCATGGCGTGAGTAATGGCGTTAACTGAGGTTTTTCTACCAACAAATAATGGCATCACCGTATGCGGAAACACCACGACATCTCTCAAAGGCAACAGAGGAGCATTCTCAAACTTTAAATCAATTTCTTCTATTTCGGGCTTTGTTCCCATAACAACTTGACACCTTTTTTGTTTAATAATTTAGATAAATAGTGATGAGTGACGTTAATTTCAAGTATCCACTGACCAAAATCATCCACCTTTTCGTTGTGGATATAACCAATATTATGAATTTCACTACGAATATACGCACTCATGACATCGAGTTCAATTCGCGCACGTGTCATCATACCACTCAGCTGCTCGGCTAACGCTTGATATAATAAATCAATGCCTTCGCCAGTTTTGCTTGAAATCCATACTCGGTAAACACGTCCTGACTCATCTCGGTCTAGGCGAGGTACAAAATTTTCAAGGCAATCAATTTTATTCATTACCAATATGCTAGGGATTTTTCCCGCACCAATTTGCTCGATAATCTCTTCAACTTGATCAATTTTTTCAACATTATATTCATCAGCACTATCCACAACATGCAACAACACATTAGAACGCTTAGTTTCTTCCAGGGTTGATTTAAATGCATCAACTAGGTCATGCGGTAGGTTTTGAATAAAACCAACCGTATCCGCAATTACCGCCTCACCAGATGCTGGCAAAATAACGCGTCTAATGGTGGCGTCTAATGTTGCAAATAGTTGATCATGCGCATAGACTTCTGCATCTGTCAGTGTGTTAAATAAAGTAGACTTGCCCGCATTGGTATAGCCCGCTAACGCAATCATGGGTAGTTCGTTTTTAGTACGTGATTTACGCCCCAAATCTCGCTGTTTATGGACTTTATCTAAACGCTTGGTGATATTCTTGATGCGTACAGCAATCAAACGCTTATCAGTCTCAAGCTGTGTTTCACCCGGACCACGCATACCGATACCACCTTTTTGTCGTTCTAAGTGAGTCCAACCTCGAACTAGACGTGTAGACAAGTGACGCAATTGCGCAAGCTCTACTTGCAGCTTACCTTCAAATGAACTTGCTCTGAGTGCAAAAATATCTAGGATTAGCCCTGTACGATCCATTACCTGACATTCTAAGGTTTTTTCTAAATTACGTTCTTGAGAAGGAGAAAGTTCGGGTGAAAAAATAACCAAATCAAGTTCAAGCTCTTTAACCATTTGAGCAATTTCATCAACCTTGCCTGTGCCAATATAGTATTGCGCCAAAGCAGAATTTCGATTAACTTGAATAGCATCCACAATATCCAAGCCTGAAGATTCTGCTAGTTCTTTAAACTCAGATTTGGCATTGTGGAT
The DNA here is from genome assembly GCF_028599055.1 of Candidatus Thioglobus sp. Taxonomy (GTDB): domain Bacteria; phylum Pseudomonadota; class Gammaproteobacteria; order PS1; family Pseudothioglobaceae; genus Thioglobus_A. The sequence goes on along the minus strand of NZ_JAQRMS010000062.1, from coordinate 3,748 downwards.
ATTGCGCGTTGAAGGTAACTCGACATACACCAACAAGGTTCGCTCACCTTGTCCAACGGCTTCTTTCTGACGATCAAATAATTCCAAAAGAGTGGCGCTTAGCTAGCTTTTTTATTAGGCTTGGATTTTTCAGATTTGTAAACAATCAGCGGCTCTTTGTTTTTTTCAACCACTTTTTTATCAATCACCACTTCAGATACATCTTTTAATGATGGCAATTCAAACATGGTGTCTAGCAACAAATCTTCAAGAATTGAACGCAAACCACGAGCGCCTGTTTTGCGCTTTATGGCCAATTTAGCAATGGCTAATAGTGATGTTTTTCTAAACGTTAATTTAACATCCTCAAGTTTAAAGATTTCTTGAAATTGTTTAACCACTGAATTTTTCGGCTTAGTTAGAATTTGTACCAAAGCATCTTCATCCAGTTCTGACAATGCTGTTTGCACAGGCAGTCGGCCAACCAATTCAGGAATTAGGCCAAATTTAATTAAATCTTCTGGCTGGATTAAATCAAATAAGTCAGTCAGTGTTTTCTTTTCGTTCTCATCTTTGACAGCAGCAGAGAAGCCAATGCCGGTTACTTTTTCAACACGGCGATTAATAATTGCATCTAATCCATCGAATGCACCACCACAAATGAATAAAATTTTTGAGGTGTCCACATCAATAGTTTCTTGATTAGGATGTTTACGACCACCTTGTGGCGGCACAGAGGCAACCGTACCTTCAATCAATTTCAACATGGCTTGTTGTACACCTTCACCGGATACATCTCGAGTAATAGAAGGCGAATCAGAACGACGTGAGATTTTATCAATTTCATCAATAAAAATAATGCCGCGCTCAGCACGCTGAGGGTCAAAATCACATTTAGACAACAAACTCTTAATGACATTCTCAACATCATCGCCCACATAGCCCGCTTCCGTTAGTGTGGTGGCATCAGCAACAGTAAATGGCACATCTAAAATACGAGCCAATGTCTGCGCTAACAACGTTTTACCCGAACCCGTCGGACCCACCATTAGGATGTTTGATTTATCTAACTCAACCTCATTAGAAACATAATCATTTTTTAGGCGCTTATAGTGGTTGTAAACCGCTACTGAAAGCACTTTTTTAGAATGATCCTGCCCAATGACATAATCATTTAGAAAATCACGCAACTGCATAGGTGTGTAGTCCCAATCCTGATGCTGATCCGTAATTTCCTTAACCGCCTGCTCTTCGATAAGGTCATGGCAAGATTCAATACATTCATTACAAATATAGACACCCGGTCCAGCGATTAAACGCTCAACTTCAGATTTAGCCTTGCCGCAAAATGAACAAGAAAGTTCTTTTTTATCGTCTTCTGCCATAATTAACGCTTAGCGATCACCTTATCAATCAATCCATAATCAGCTGAATCAGCCGCTGACATAAAGTTATCTCTATCGGTATCCTTTTGAATAGTTTTAAGGCTCTGTCCTGTGTGGGTTTTCATGATGTTATTTAACTTTTCTCTTACAGTTAAAATCTCTTTAGCATGAATGTCAATATCACTGGCTTGACCAGAGAAGCCGCCTAATGGCTGATGGATCATCATTCTTGCATTCGGCAAAGCAAAGCGCTTATCTTTGGCACCTGCTGTTAATAACAAGGCACCCATTGATGCTGCTTGGCCAATACATAAAGTAGACACATCAGGCTTAATAAACTGCATGGTGTCATAAATCGCCAAACCAGCAGTCACCGAACCACCGGGTGAATTAATGTACAAATGAATGTCTTTATCAGGATTTTCAGATTCTAAAAATAATAACTGAGCAACCACCACATTGGCCATATAGTCTTCTACAGGGCCTACTAAGAAAATAATACGTTCTTTTAGTAGGCGCGAGTAGATATCGTATGAACGCTCGCCGCGGGCAGATTGCTCCACCACCATAGGGATTTGATTCAGATTATTAATATCCATTAATTCAACCTTGTTCAGTAATTTCTGTAAATTTCTTTTTAACTGGCTTAATTTTTGCGCCTTCTAAAATTTTATCTTGCACCATTTTTTCAACAATCATTAGCTCAACGCTTGATTTTCTTGAAACGTCTTCATTGTAGTAATCAACCATTTGCTGTGCATTTTCACCGTAAGCTTGAGACATTTCAGCAATTTTTTCATCAATTTGCTCCATGCTTGCCACCATGTTGTTATCACTAGCAATCTGACTTACCATCAAGCCTAACTTAACTCGACGCTCTGCTTCATCATTAAATACCGTTGCTGGCATGTCATCTGGTGCTGACTGACCTTGCTGCTGCATACGATCTTTCATCTCAGCTAATAAATTTTGCGCCTCACCATCAATGCTACCTTGCGGCACGTCAAACTCGTTAGCGCCCGCTAATGCACCAAATATTGCATCTTTATTTAGCTGTTCAATACGGCCATTAATTTCAGTACGCATTTGCTCTTTCATGCTGACAAGCAGCTTATCCATTGTATCTTCGCCGAATTTTTTAGCGAATTCAGCATCCAATTTTGGCAACTTAGGTGAGCCTACTTCGTTAACACTAATTGAGAATTTAACTGGTTTTCCAGCTAAGTGAGTTGCTTGATAATCATCCGGGAAATTCACATCAAGCTCAACGGTTTTACCAGCTTCAACACCAGTTACACTGTCTTCAAAACCAGGAATCATCGTACCTTTGCCTAATACTAATTTAAAGTCAGTCGCTTCGCCACCTTCAAACTTCTCGCCTTCAATCGTACCCACGAAATCCAACGCTAATCTGTCGCCGGCTTTTGACTTACGCTTAACCGCTTTATACTCTGTCAACTGCTCTTGTAGGCCGTTTAACGTTCTGTCTTCGTCAGCCTTAGTAATGTCTACTTCAATTTGATCAATCTCTAGGCCAGAAAAATCTGCCATTTCAATTGTTGGGAATACTTCAAATTCTACTGTGTAGAAAAACTCTGTTTCACCTTCTGAATCAATTTTAGTAACCGTTGGTCTTGCAGCTGGAGATAACTTAACTTCAGTTAATGCCTCAACCAGCGTTTCATTAACAATTTCATTAACCGCTTCTGATTTCGCATTATCGCCAAAACGTTGCTTCACCATAGAAACAGGAACCTTACCCTTTCTAAAGCCATCAATACTCACTTGCGAAGCCATTGTTTTTAAGCTTTTTTCAACCTTTTGGTTGAACATATCAATGGTTACGCCTACTGTTAATGATCTTTTTAGACCTTCTAGTGTTTCTAATGAAGTTTTCATGTGTATTAAATCCGTCTCTTACTGATAAAAAAAGACAATTATACCTAAAATTTAAGGCAATAAAAAAGACAGTAAATACTGCCTTTTTTATAAGTTTACTTTAAAGACTTAGGCTTAATGTAAACCAGCGATATATTGCGCTAGCGCTTCAATTTCTGCATTATTTAAATCTTTAGTAAATGCAGTCATCATTTTTAACTGGTCATTCGTTCTGGCTGGTGCGCTAGATTCTGTTTGTGCATTAATTGATACCTGACGAAAATCTTTCAACTGCTTTGCTGTATACGCTGCATGTTGGGAGGCCAATGCTGGAAATCCTGCTGATGGAATGCCCGCACCCTTAGGGCCATGACAAGCGATACAAGCGGTAATGCCTCTTGTTTTATCACCACCACGGTATAGTCGCTCACCTAGAGCAATATTTGCTGTTTTGCTGGCAACACCTTGTGCAACACTTTGCTTAGAGAAGTGGGCTGCTAAATTAG
>NZ_JAQRMS010000061.1:3401-7533 GCF_028599055.1 Candidatus Thioglobus sp. | reverse complement strand
GCCTTTAATGCTTTGCTATTTTTATTGGATGGACAATAAAAAAGCCGCATTAATAGCGGCTTTTTTATTGCAATAATTTAATTAAAAATTATGGCTGCTTTGGAGTTTCGTATGGAATTTCCTTCTGCACTTCGTCCCACTCAGTTGTGTAACCTACGTGAAAACCTGGCTGTACTTTACCATCAACTCTAACTTGAGTTGTTGTTACTTTAAAACCATCTTTACCAACTACACCTGTAGGAACCTCAGGTCTTTGCATTTGTCCGCTCATATTCTACTCCTAGAAAATCTTAAAATATCCGCTGTAAGATGTTACAACTTAAAAATATTTTAATAAAATAATTAATCTTGGCAATTATACAGCGATGTCTATAAAAAGTCATGTTTTTTTATGCAAATTATTAATAGAATGTCTCTAAAAATAACTCACACTAACCACAAACAGGACAAGCTGCATCTTTACTAATCTTAACACTTCTAAAAGATAAGTCTAATGCATCAACCATAAGCAATTGCCCAGTTAGCTGCTCACCCAAATTCATAATTGTTTTGACCGCTTGCAAAGCTTGCAATGACCCCATTAACCCTGCAACGGGTGCTAAAATTCCATTTTCAACGCAATTTTCATCACTATTGCCCTCTTTGGAATATAGACACTGATAGCAAGGCTGATCAGCTTGATAGCCTTTAAATACAGACAGCTGACCTTCAAAACGAATAACGGCAGCTGACACCAACGCAACCTTAGCATGGACACATGCCTTATTGATTTTAAAACGAGTCTCGAAGTTGTCGGTACCATCCAAAACAATATCAGCTTTCTTCACCCATGAATCTAAATTATCAGCGTTCAAATCTTTTAACGTAGTAATTTCAATAGTTGGATTAATAGCCAGCATCTTGGCTTTTGCAGAATCAACTTTAAACTGACCAATATCCTGCGTGTGATGAATAATCTGGCGCTGCAAATTAGATAATTCCACTTTGTCAAAATCAGCAATGATTAAATGTCCTACACCGGCAGCAGCTAGATACAAGGCACTTGGAGAGCCTAAGCCACCCATACCAATTAGTAGCATTGTTGAATCAAGTAGTTTTTGTTGATTTTCAATGCCGACTTGAGGCAGCATAATTTGACGAGAATATCTTAGTAAGTCTTGATCATTCATTGAAATATTTAGCTAGTTTTGGCGCAATTAATGCCTGACAATAAGGTTGGTTTGAATGGTTATTATAATAGTTTTGATGATAATCTTCTGCTGGATAAAAAGTATCTAACTTGCTAACCTCTGTCACTACACCGTTTAATGTTTTAATAAAACTCTCAACTTGAAGCTGTTGATTAGCATCGATATAAAAAACTGCCGAACGGTATTGTGTGCCTTTGTCATTACCCTGTTGATTAAGCGTTGTTGCATCGTGAGTAGCAAAAAACACTGCCAATAACTCATTAAAAGAAACAAGCGTTTCATCAAATGCAATCTTAACCACCTCAGCATGGCCTGTTGTACCAGTACATATTTCTTGATAAGTTGGATTGATACTTGTACCATTGCAATAACCAGATGTCACTTCAAGAACGCCGTCAATACGCTGAAATACTGCCTCCACGCACCAAAAACATCCTCCGGCAAAATAAGCTGTTTGCATGTATGATAGAATTATTAAAAATTCATAGTATAGCTGATGAAGGCAAAAGAAATAATTGATGAATTAAAAACTTACGCCAGCACTGAGCGCAAAAAGATCAATGAATGGTTTTTTAAAACCGGACCTGGACAATACTCAGAACATGATCAATTTATTGGGGTGCGCGTACCCCATACTAGAACGGTTGCCAAAAAACACTTTAACGATATAGCGTTAGTACAATTGGATCAATTAATCAACCATCCTATTCATGAAGTGCGTCACTGCGGCTTAATCATGTTAGTTAATAAATACCAATCTGGCGACAAGGATCAAATATTTAATTATTATTTGGATAATATACATGCGGCCAATAATTGGGATTTGGTCGATACAACCATTCCGCACACTATTGGTGATTACCTACTTAACCATCAAAACAAACTAAGTATCTTGTTTAATTTTGCAAAGTCAAGCAACTTATGGCAGAGGCGTATCGCTATTGTAGCAACCTATGCATTTATTAAAAATAACCAATTTAAACCAACACTTGATATTGCCAAACTATTGTTAAACGACTCTCATGATTTAATCCATAAGGCCACTGGCTGGATGCTAAGAGAAATATATAAAAAAGATAATGAAGTTTGTAAAACCTTCTTACGGCAAAATTATGCACAACTCCCTAGAACTACTTTAAGATATGCCATTGAACGCATGCAAGAAGATGAAAGATTGCACTACTTATCAGGGGAGTTTTAGATGTATCAAATCAGTTTTTACGTTCCGGAGACGGATTTAGAAATTGTTAAAAATGCCATGTTTGATGCAGGCGCTGGGCGCTATGATAACTATGAACAGTGCGCCTGGCAAACCATTGGCATGGGACAATTCAAACCCGTAGACAATGCTCGCCCCGCCATTGGACTTTTGGATGAGCTTGAGGCGATTGAAGAATACAAGGTTGAAATGGTTTGTATCGATGACAATCTACAGCGAGCACTCGAAGCGATGAAGTTTGCACACCCTTATGAACAAGTTGCCTACACTGTTATTAAAATGGATAACCAATGAATATCAACACACCAGCACCTTATGAACATGGATTTATGCTTAGCTTATTACTATTAGCCATAGCAGGATTAGTCTGGCTTTTTACTCCTTTTATTCCCTCCCTATTCTTAGCGCTGCTTATTGCAATCGCTAGTTTTAGCCAGTACAAACAACTGCAAAATCGCTTCTCAGATGCGCTTGCTGCATTAATCATGACACTGCTAATTACGGTTATATTGATTCTGCCTTTAAGCTACCTGCTACTGATGAGTGGTATTGAGATATCCAACCTGATTCAAACCATTAACACCGATTTTACCGCTCAAAACTCCAAACAAATTTTAGACCAAATTATCTCAACACTACCCTTGTCAGATTCAATCACTCATAGTTTGAAAGACTCAATCACTACCAATCTAGATAGCATTATTATGAGTATTAAAGACTTCTCAATTGTCCTACTAAAAAGTGTTGTTAACCTGTCCTCGCATTTTATTTTCTTTTTAATTGTGGTAATTTTTTCATTATATTATTTTTATATTGACGGCAAATCAATTGTTAAGCGCCTGAAGGACTTATCCCCGCTAGAAAACCATCTTGATGATATTTTGCTTAATCAGTTTGCTGGACTATCTATTAGCTTGGTAGGCAGTGTGTTTATTATTGCCATACTCCAAGGTGTTACTTTTGCCTTGGCGGTTATGTTGGTTGACTTGCCAGTGTTATATTTCGGTATTGCTATGGCTTTGGCTAGTTTTATTCCGGTATTAGGCGGATTAATTATTTGGCTACCATTAAGCTTGTACCTATACTCACAGGGGCAAACACTTGATGCGTTAATCATTGTTGCTTTTGGTGCGGTATTAATAGGAACTATTATTGATCATTTTATTAGACCAATCATCATTCAAAAAATTGCACAGAAATCAGCGCAACAATCGGCACTTGATCACACACTAATTACCGTATTATCAACCTTAGCAGGTATTATGCAGTTTGGTGTTTTAGGGTTGTTTATCGGCCCTATCATTGCCGCTATGGCGATTAGTATATTTGATGTCTATGCCATTAAATATTCAGATTCTCTAGATCAAAGCTAGCCAGCTGTTTTGGCAGTTAAGCGCTAATAGCGTATAATACAACTCTTTTTTATTAATACCCTACTGTCATGCTAGACAAGCTAATTGAATACATTAAAAATAACCACCCTGAGAGCGATATTAACGCTTACTTAGATGCAAAATACATTCAACTAAACAATGCCCAATTAAAACAAATTGCTGATGCACTAGAGCGTGGCGATTTACCATCTACACCCGCTTCTAATTGTGGCGCTAGTCATTTCATTTTTCATTTTGGCTCAACGCTTATTTTGGTACAAAAAAACACAACTGACTCCTCAGCTGCGTTTACTGCCGAGCTAGCCTGGGAAACTGATTTTCTTTCTGTT
>NZ_JAQRMS010000061.1:0-3301 GCF_028599055.1 Candidatus Thioglobus sp. | reverse complement strand
ACTAAACCTCTTGAGTTAGTTTTTTAAGTTTTGGACCTGCTTTAAAGTTAACTACTTTTCTGGCAGATATCTCTACCGGTTGTCCTGTTTTAGGATTTCTACCTGGTCGAGCAGCCTTCTCTCTAATAATAAAATTACCAAAGCCTGATAGCTTTACTTCTTCACCATCAGCAAGGGTTAATTGAATTTGATCAAAAAAGTCATTGGTTAGCTGTAACGCTTGCGCATGGGTAATCTCCATTTCACGCACCAAATTATCAGCGATATCTTTTTTGCTTAATGCCATAGCTATCGAAGTGTCGCTGAAAACTGTGTTTTCATCAGTGCCAATACATCGTCTACCTTAGCATTAACTTCTTCATCAGCTAATGTGGCCTCAAGTGACTGATAAGTTAAATTAAGTGCAACACTCTTTTTACCGGCATCAATATGCTCGCCTTCATACACATCAAATAAGCTAACACCAACAAAATGCGCCTGATTTAGCTGCTCAATGGCTTGCGTTAACTTGGCAACTGGGGTTGATTGATCAACCACCAAAGCAATATCACGCTGAGCTAATTGATAAGCAGAAAAAGGCTTATATTTAGCAATTGAGCCTGATAACACCGTAGCCAAATCTATTTCGTACAAATAGCATACTGGCAGTGACAATTCTTTTTGAACACTAGGTGATAATGCACCAATCCAGCCTACCACTTGATTATTGTGCATAATCCTAGCAGTTTGGCCTTTTTGCAAGGCAGGATGTTCAGCCGCTTCGAATTCAAAATCCGCTGAGGTAAAACTTAAAATAGATTCAAGGTCTGCTTTTGCATCAAAAAAATCAAGCGCCTTAGGCTCCGTCGACCATTGCGAAGCAAATCGATTACCAGAAACAACGCCGGCTAATTTATTGGATTGTTCATCCGCTTGAACGCCACCAAAACATAAGCCAATTTCAAAAAAACGTGCATCGGTATGTCCACGTCTTTGATTTGATTCTACAGTTTGCAACAAACCTGCCCACAATGATGAACGCATGGTCGACATATCTGCAGAAATTGGATTTGACAGGGTAATCTTACTGGCTTCAGGATCAATCAAATTTTGATATTTTTCAGAGATGAAACTGTATGTAATTACCTCTTGATAACCACGACTGACCAAAGCTTGCATGACATCATACTTATCAATTTGAGCTTCTTCAATGACATTAATATTAGCATCTAACGATAACTTCTGAACTGGTAATTTATCATAGCCATACAGTCTTGCTAGCTCTTCAATCAAATCAGCTGGAATGCGAATATCAAAACGGAAACTTGGCGGAACAATTGTCCACGAATCATCTGTTTTATTGCTAATTTCAAAATCAAGATTAATGAACTTTTCTTCAATCCAGCTACTGTCTAATTCAAAGCCCAACACTTGCTGAATTTTAGCTTTAGTAATGGTAATAGGCGCCAACTCAGGCAGAGTGTTTTCGTCGATATTCGAGGTAATTTCACTCACTTCACCGCCATTCTTTTTAATGCCCCCTTGAGGGGTGCAGATTTCAACCACTAACTGTGCAGCTCGATCTAATGCCAGCTCGGTAATATTAAAATCAACACCACGCTCAAAACGCAATGATGATTCTGTATGCAGACCATAATCTCTGGCCTTACCAGCAATAGCTACCGGCTCAAAGAAAGCACTTTCCAATAAAATATCGACTGTAGTTGGCTGAGTTGAACTTGACTCACCACCCATTACACCCGCTATCGCTAATACCGAACTTTCATCAGCAATCACCAAAGTGTTATCCTTTAAAGTTGCTGTTGACTCGTTCAACAAATCAATTGTTTCACCAGATTTAGCATTTCTAACATCAATAGAGCCATTAATTTTGCTAAGATCAAACGCGTGCATTGGTTGGCCTAATTCCATTAAAACGTAGTTAGTAATATCAACCACTGGTGAATGTACAGCTTGGCCTGAGCGCGTTAACTTATCTACCATCCATTGTGGTGTTTGAACCGTATTATCAATACCTGTGATACTTCTGGTTAAATACTTAGGGCAAGCATTTGTGTTGCTCACTTTGGTTTTAATGCTAGACGTGCCAGATACATTAACCTCAATTTCAGGCATGACAAACGCCATATTGTAATTAGCACTCACTTCACGCACCACACCAAGAACTGAGAAACAATCGCCGCGATTTGGGGTGATGTCTAATTCAATAATATTATCGTCAAGATCCAGATACTCTCTAATATCTTGGCCAATTGGCGCCTCTGAGTCTAGTTCAGCAATACCGTCCGATGAATCACTAAGACCCAACTCAGAATCAGAACAAATCATGCCAAATGACTCAACACCTCTTAATTTTGCTTTTTTGATTTTAAAATCACCTGGAAGTTTAGCACCAACCAGTGCTGCCATAACTTTAAGTCCGGTGCGCACATTCTTAGCACCACAAATAATCTGCACAGGATTAGCTTCGCCAACCTCAACTTGACACAAATTTAGCTTATCTGCATCTGGGTGTTTTTCACAAGAAATTACCTCTCCAACTACAACTTTAGTAAAAGCTGGCGCAACAGTATCAATACCGTCAACTTCCAGACCTGCCATTGTTAATTGTTCGGCCAATACCTCGTCAGTAACAACGGGGGAAATCCACTCACGTAACCATGATGTTGAAATATTCATATGCTTATTTAAATTGTTTTAGAAAACGCACGTCGTTTTCAAAGAATAATCGAAGATCGTTAACGCCGTAACGCAACATAGCAAGGCGCTCAACACCCATGCCAAATGCAAGGCCTGTATATTCCTGCGAATCCACATCTACTGAATTTAACACGTTAGGATGAACCACGCCACAACCTAGCACTTCTAGCCAGCCGGTCTTTTTACAAACACGACAACCTTCACCACCACAAATCACACATTCGATATCTGCTTCAGCAGAAGGCTCGGTAAACGGAAAATAGGAAGGACGAAAGCGTACTTGTAAATCTTCTTTTTCGAAGTAAGCGCGCAAAAAGTCAATCAGTAAGCCTTTTAATTGGGCAAAGTTTGCCTGCTTATCAACAATCAGCCCTTCTACTTGATGAAACATTGGTGTGTGGGTGATATCAGAATCACAACGATACACACGACCTGGGGCAATAATACGCACCGGTGGATCTTGTTTTTCAAGTGTACGAATTTGCACCGGAGAGGTATGCGTTCTTAACACGGTATTTTCATTGAAGTAGAACGTGTCATGCATGGCGCGAGCCGGATGATGTTCAGGAATGTTTAGCGCGGTGAAATTATGAAAATCATC
>NZ_JAQRMS010000060.1 GCF_028599055.1 Candidatus Thioglobus sp. | reverse complement strand
CTAAATAAGCAATCACACTATCAGCCAACTTATCTAATAGCAGATGCAGCATTTGTGGCTCATTAAACAGCATGGCTTTGGTTTTAGCAAAAGCTTTACTACTGCCGCCTTCAATCATATAAGTGGCCAATGTCCAAGGGCTACCACTAAAACCAATTAATGGCGCACGATCACCCAGTGCTTTTTTAATGGTAGACACTGCATCAAACACGTAAGTTAAGTCATTATTGACTTCTGATGGAATGGCCTCAATGTCTGCCAAGGTTTGAATAGGGCGCTCAAATTTTGGCCCCTCTCCTTCACTAAAATACAGACCCAAGCCCATGGCATCCGGAATGGTTAAGATGTCGGAGAATAAAATAGCCGCATCCAAATCAAAACGATCCATGGGTTGCATGGTTACTTCACAAGCAAGTTCTGGGTTTTTACATAAGCTCATGAAATCGCCCGCTTGTTTGCGGGTTGCTCGATATTCAGGTAGGTATCGGCCTGCTTGACGCATTACCCAAATTGGCGTGCGAGTTGTTGGCTTTTTTAATAGCGCGTTAATGTAATCAAATGACATGGCTTATTACTTAAAAAATGAATGCCATAATTATAACGATATTTGCCTATCTGGCACGCTCAATCGGGCATAAAAAAAGCCACATAAATGTGGCTTTTTATCAATCGTTTTAGGTTTATCGTTTAAACGAACCAAAACGTGATTTAAACTTCTCAACACGGCCAGCGCTGTCCATAATCTTTTGCTTACCTGTGTAAAAAGGGTGACAACTTGAACATACATCTAAGTGTAATTCTTCTTTGCCTACGGTTGAGCGAGTTTCGAATGTGTTACCGCATGAGCAAATGACTTTAACGGTGTCGTAATTAGGATGAATATCTGTTTTCATGTTCTTAAATAAAGGTTAAATCTCGAAAGAGGACAAATTATATACTATTTGCATCCCGCTCGCTTTATTTTTTATAAAGTTTGTTTTGTTTTTTTCGTAGTCGCGTTGCATTGCCAATAACCACCAACGAACTAATTGGCATAACAATCGCTGCAAATAGCGGTGTCACCTTAGCCATCATTGCCAACGGCACCATAAATGCGTTATACATTAAAGCGAAAATAATATTTTGTTTAATGGTTTGGTTGGTGCGTTTGGCCAAATTGATCATTGATAATATAGGTGATAAGGTTGATTTCAACAACACCACATCCGCATGATTAACCGACACATCACTACCCGAGCCAATGGCCATACTGGCATTAGCCTGAACCAGTGCAGGCGCGTCATTCACCCCATCGCCCACCATTAACACTTGAGCACCATCCTGTTGCAGCTGCTTAATGTAATTCGCCTTATCTTCAGGTAAAGCTTGAGCAATGACGTGTCTAATGCCCAACGATTTAGCTACTTGTTGCGTGACTGTCTGGCTGTCGCCACTTAAAATACTCACCTGCTTGCCTAAAGCATGCAATTGTGAAATAACTGATTTCGCATCCGCTTTAACTTGGTCGGCCAAGGCCACAAAGCCCAATATGTTTGCTTGATCAGCACACCAAATACAGCTAGCGCCTTGTTGCTCAATTGCTTGAGATTTTCTCAATAAATTCTCGTCCATAGGATGATCATCTAACACAAATGATAAGCGCCCTACCTTATACTGCTGCTGTGCAACGGTTGCTTGTACACCCTGGCCAGGTATAGAGTTAAACTCACTCACGGGCAAAAATGCCTGCGTATTGTTGGCAACAATTGCTTTGGCCAAAGGGTGTTCTGAGCGCTTTTCAATACTGGCCATTATTTGTAATAAATCTGACCGGTCGGATTCAATTTGGGTGAGTTCAAATTCACCCAAAGTCAGTGTGCCTGTTTTATCAAACACTACCCAGTCAACTTGATCCAACACTTCCAAGACATCACTATTTTTAATCAGCATTTTCTCTTTAACGGCGGCAGCACTAGCAACTGCAATACTCATTGGTGTTGCCAAGCCAAATGCACAAGGACAAGTAATAATCAAAACACTCGTTGCACTTAGCAGGGCCAAATCAAAGTCATCTGGATACCAATAAATAAAGGTAGCAGTTGCCAGGAATATCGTCACCCCGACAAAATAAGGGATGATTTTGTCAATACTACAAACCACAGAGCTTTTGTTGTGCTGAGTGCTTTCCACCAAACTAACAATCTTTCCTAATGCGGATTGTTTCAACGTACTGGTGACTTGTATTTCCAATGCGCCCTGGCCATTGACCGAACCAGCAAATACTTCATCATTCACCTGCTTAGAAACTGACCTAGATTCACCACTCAATAATGATTCGTCTGTCTCACTCGTACCCACAATCACACGCCCATCAACCGGAATCCGCTCACCGGGCTTAATCAAGACTCGATCATCAACAGCAATGGCGCTAATTGGTGTGATCAGCTCTTCACCATTGTTAATCACCAAAGCAACTTTGGGCTGCAATTGTTGCAAAGAACTTGAGGCAGATAAGGATGATTTTTTGGCAGAGCTTTCTAAATATCGTCCAATTAATATCACAAAAATAAAATTAACCACTGTATCAAAATACACCTCGCCTTTAGCGGAATATCCCAATAACACGTATACGGAATAAAAATAGGTGGTTAACGCACCAATACTGATCGGCACATCCATATTCATTAAGCCGTTTTTGATGCCGTTATACGCACTGGTTAAAAAACCCAAACCCGAATAAAATAACGTTGGTGTGGCCAAAGCAAAACCAAGCCATTGAAAATATTGATGGTATTTTCCATCACTAGCGCCGGTGTACATAGCAATAGAAATCCATAGCAAATTCATCATGGTGAATGCAGCAAATCCAATTTTATAGAGCATGGATTTGTTGGCCTTATTGGCAATTGCCTCAGCAATATTTTGTTCATAAGGCATGGCGCCATAGCCTAAATCAGCCAATCGCTGCATAATAACCGACAACTGGATTTCATCATCGCGCCAGCTAATTCTAATGCGCTTATCGGTTAAATTAGCACGCACCCAATTCACCCCTTCGAGAGATCCGATCGCCCTTTCAATTAGCCAGACACAGGCGGCGCAATGGATGGTGTCGCTAATTAGGGTGATAATCTTTTCGCCTTCATCAGCCACTTCCAAAAAAGGCTGCTGAAAAGCCGGTGCATCATAAAATTCTAGTGGATACTCAAGCTCAACGGCCGGCAACACAGAGCTGGTTTGTTGCTGATAAAAAGCGCCCAGTCCACTTTGATGAATTGTTTGACAAACACTGGCGCAACCAGCGCAACAAAAATCCTGCGGTGATTGATCAATATTTGCTTGAATACGGTTATGATTATTAACCGCGAGTCCGCAGTGAAAACAAGAATTACCCATGCTTGTAATTTTATTGTATTTACGCCCTGATGCGTTTACAATATGAGTCAAGTTTAAACCTTAAGTTTTATGATGAAACGTTTGTTATTATTAAGTCTGCTATTTCTATTTTCAACGCACAGTATTGCTAACGAGCAAATCCGATTGTATAAGCAATATGTCGTCGGCATGCCTAAGGCTTTTTTACAAAAAGCACACACCCTTGAAGATTGTTCAGCCAGATACGAACAAGGAACGCTTTGCCTTGCACAGCATTCGCTTGCAGGTGAAACGGCAGAGCTTGCCTTCAGATTCTTAAATGACCGCCTAGTTTCTACCGTGCTAATGATGCCGTTAACTGACGTGAGTAAAGTCAAGAAAATGTTTCATGCGCTAAAAACACAATTTGATTTAGTTTTAATTGAAGATGGCGCTGACAAATTTGACATTTTAGAAGTAAGCACCAACACGTTTAACAAAGACGAGTTTACCAAAATGATTGCTGACTTTGAAAACGAGGCCTATCAAAAACACAGCATTAAATACACCTTCATTAGTAAAGAAGCCTTTGTTACTCAATCAAGAAAATCTCGTCAATTCGCAGATATTTTTAAAGACGCACCTTTGTCCATGCGCGCAGCCACTTACAATGTAGGGCGTAAAGACGGGCAAGTTGTTGGCACCATTACCTTTATTGTGCCCGGCATTACCGAAGAATATCTCGATCAAAATCCTATTGTAGAAGACTTTTAAATGAGCAACATTCACGCCATCATTCTTGCAGCGGGCAAAGGCACGCGCATGAACTCATCCAAACCAAAAGTATTACAAACCTTATCGAATAACACCTTATTGGGTCATGTGCTTACTCAGGCAAAAAATATCAGCCAACAAGTGCATGTGGTTTATGGCTTTGGTGGTGATCAGGTTCAGCAAACCATTAATGACAATTCAATTAATTGGGTAGAGCAGGTTGAACAATTAGGCACCGGCCATGCTGTAGCACAGGCAACCCCCCATATTAAAGACAACACCATTGCATTAATTTTATATGGCGATGTACCTCTTATTCAACAAGCAACCCTTGAGCAGCTTATTGATGCTGCACAGTCAACTGGCATTGCCCTGTTATCTGTTATTTTGGATAATCCGACCGGCTATGGGCGCATTGTTAGACAGAATAACGTCGTTCAGGCAATTGTTGAACAAAAAGACGCCACCCCTGAACAGCTTAAAATCTGCGAAGTGAATACCGGCATTATGGCTGTGAATACTCAACTGCTTAAACAATATTTAGCGGATCTAGACACCAACAACGCCCAAGGCGAGCTCTACTTAACAGATATCATTGAGTCTGCTGTTAATGATAACAAAATAGTCGCCTCAGTCATTACAGACGATGAATTTGAAGTGGCAGGTGTTAATGACAAAGTACAATTAGCAGAATTGGAGCGCGTTTTTCAGCAGCAGCAAGCCAGCCAATATATGCAACAAGGGCTCACGCTAAAAGACCCGGCTCGATTCGATTGTCGTGGAAACTTACGCTTTGGCAAAGACTGTGAAATCGATATTAACACCTTAATAGAGGGTGAAGTAAGTCTAGGAAACAATACAACAATTGCGCCTAATTGCACAATAAAAAACGCCAAAATTGGCGATAATGTGTCGATATTGGCAAACTCTGTTATTGAAGATGCTGTTATTAATAATGGCGCATCCATCGGCCCATTTGCCCGAATTCGTCCATTGGCCAATATTGGTGAAAATGCCAAAATTGGCAATTTCGTTGAAGTTAAAAAATCCACCATTGGCAAGGGATCAAAAGTATCACATCTGAGTTATGTGGGTGACACCACCATGGGTGACAAGGTCAATATCGGCGCTGGCGTTATTACTTGCAATTATGATGGCGTTAACAAACACCAGACTGTGATTGATGATGGCGCCTTTATCGGCTCTGATTCTCAATTGGTAGCACCTGTTACCATTGGTAAAAATGCCACCATTGGCGCTGGATCCACAATCACTTCTGATGCGCCAGCAGAACAACTCACACTAAGCCGCTCGAAACAAAGACCTTTCCCAAGCTGGAAGCGACCTACTAAACAATAAATGTTTGCACTACCCCGTAACGTTTGGCTGCTAACTGCCAGCCTGGCTTTGTTTATGTCGTTAAGTGTTTTTGTAATTTTTTTGGGTGGCATTATTGGTCAATCTTTAGCGCCCACAGATAGCTTATCAACCTTGCCAGTAGCCCTATTAGTAGTTGGTACGGCTAGTTTTATTATTCCTATAAATCGCGTCATGTCAATTATTGGCAGACGCAAAACCTTCTTGAGCGTTTGTGTTTACACATTGGCCATTATCTTTTTAGCCATCGTTGCCTTGCGAGCTGAGTCTTTCTATCTATTTTGCTTGGCTACTTTTTTATTTGGCTTGACCACCGCTACCATGAATCAATTTCGTTTCGCTGCTATTGAAAGTGTACCCGAAAACCTCAGTGCCACCGCCACCTCTGCCGTGTTGATTGGTGGCTTGGTGTCGGCCTTTTTAGGGCCTGAAATTGCCACCTTGGGCAAGAGTTTGTTTGTCACTGATTTTGTCGGTTCTTTTGTTTTATTAAGTGGCTGCTTCTTTGCTGCTTTTGGTCTTTTGTGGTTTTATCAACAAACAGACCTTACTGAAGAAAAAGATCGGTCAAATACGCGACCTTTGGCTAACATCATCAAACAACCGGTTTTTATTGTTGCTATTTCTAGTGCTGCAATTGGCTACGTGGTGATGAGCTATCTGATGACCGCCACCCCCATGAGCATGCATGTGATCGACGGATTCTCCTTAGAGCAGACCAAGTTTGTTATTCAATCACACGTGATTGCGATGTTCTTACCCTCACTATTCACGCCGTTCATTGTTAAGTGGTTGGGGCTAGGAAAAATGATGTTAACAGGTATACTTATTTATTTTGCTTGTGTTGCTCTCGCCTATTCAGGCCACGCACTCAATAATTATTGGCTGGCATTAATTTTGCTAGGCCTGGGCTGGAATTTCTTGTTTATTGGCGGCACTAGCCTGTTGCCACGCGCCTATAAAGAAGGTGAAAAATTCAAAGTTCAGTCGTTAAATGACTTTCTAATTTTTAGCGTTCAGGCTTTGGCTTCACTATCTGCCGGCTGGTTTGTCTTTAACTACGGCTGGGAAATGGTATTACTCTCAGTTATACCGTTACTGATTGCTCAGTTGCTAATTTTACTGTGGTGGCTTAAAGTAAAAACTTAATGCAGATCTAACAATCTTCGAGCATTCTTATAAGCTACTTTCTCTGCCGTTTCTTGACTTAAATTTGCTAGAAGTCCGTTTCTGATATTGCTAATATTTTTATCGTACTTTGAGCCGACCGCAGAGCGGTCGGCTCTAACGGCGTGGCAATAGTAGATTAACTTGTCAGACCGCCTGCGGCACTCTAACAAGCCAATCAACCCGACCTAGGGAATTTAAAATAGAGTAAACTCTAAATAAATTTACTAGGCGGGTTATTGCCACGCCGTTAGCCATCATACAGAAGGAGGCAAAATGCTAAGCCAAGAGGATAATCTTTTATTTCAATCATACATTAGCGTCGCCCTATTCGCTGAATTGCGGAGCAATAATTTCATTGATTCAGATTTCTTCAAAGGAATGAGTTTTGGCGTTCAAGCAATAAAGAAAGAACTCAAGAATATTGGTGTTGATAATCAGGGATCAGCATTAATGTCGCTGTATGCAATGCTAGTGATACCGCGAGAACTAATATTCGAAAAATACCCAAGCAAGGTAGCTGAGATAAACGACTTTCTCGAACAGAATTCAAAAAATGTGCATACTACTTATCGCAGCGATCAGCAAAAGGTAGATTTTTTGCGCCACATCAGAAATTCTGTCTCTCATGCCCGTGTCACGTTCGAGCCGTCGAAGTCTATTGGTTTTTCAGATCAAAATAGCAGAACACGCGAGCAGTTTACATCCGAACTTCCGCTTGAGTATTTTGGTAAATTTATGGAGAAATTACAGGAAGTTCATTTGACTTACATTAAAGAGTTACAAAGTTCGCAATGAAAAAGGGGGGACGCTACCCTTTTTTTGCTCAGTGGCAGCGTGGGTTTTTTTGGCTGGGTTAATATAAATGGCAAAAGATTGTTGATATTGGGTTTTGTAGGTGTCAAATTGTTTGAGTTGGGCTTCGTCTAGCCCGAGTTCGATTTGCTTCTC